>JAYUFI010000175.1:0-18020 GCA_043738805.1 Planctomycetaceae bacterium
TTGTGTCAGAACGCTCAACGAACAAACGACTCCTGCGATAAGCGCGACAGGTATCGACGTCATACGTGTTGCAATACGACCTCAATCGCCAACAAACGAAGTGCAACGTGAGCACCAGCGCTGCAATCGCTCGGCCCCGGAATTGAGTTCCAACCGACACAGCCAGCGCGACGTGTTCCAGCCGTTCCAGAAAGCACGATGCGCGAGCGAGTGGTGCAGACAGAGTTAAGACCGAAGGCTTGGTTATTTCTGCAAGATTATGGCGTGACGCTCCGCATCGCGATTCACGACGCAGAGTGTCGTGCCACAATGCGGCCCACTGCCCCATGATTACCACTCGCTCACGCGTCGTGCTTACCTAGCCGCGCAAGCCACACGACCGGTTCATCAAGTAAACAACGCGAACTCATTTCAGCCGCTTGACGCTCTCAAACAGCACCGATACAACCTCGCCCCTCCTGCCCCCATCGTCTAGAGGCCCAGGATGCAGGATTCTCAGTCCTGACACGCGGGTTCGAATCCCGCTGGGGGTACTTGGCTTCTTCCAAGAAGCGATCCAACGAAAAAGCCCCGGAAGTTCCGGGGCTTTTTCGTTTCCTGATCATGGACGGACGATGGGCTTTGCTCCAAGCCACGCATGGATGTGATCAAAGCCCTGACGTCGCCCCGACTCGGAAGCGTTTTACGATCCCTTCGACGGCGTCGATGACTCGTTGTACGTCGGCGTCAGACATCCGGCTGTAGATCGGCAGAGCGATCTCGCGCGAGTATTCCTGTGTGGCGACGGGAAAGCTTTCTGGTTGATAGCCAAACAGCTCCGCGTAAAGCGGCTGCATGTGGAGCGGTGGCGGGTTGACCATCGCACCAATGTTGCGAGCTTGCATCTCGGCCAGGAATTGATGGCGGGTGACTCGCAGACGCTGCAGGTTAAGCCGGAGCAAATACATGTGCCACGAGTGCTGCGAATCCTGACGATCTGCCGGACATTGTAACTCAACGAAGCGGCTGAAGGCCGCATTGAAGGTGACGGCGATTTCTCGACGACGTTGCCACATTCCGGTCGCTCGACGCAGTTGGGCGAGGCCGAGCGAGGCCGTCAATTCGTTCATCGACGATTGGTAGCCGTCTGTCGCTTGAATTACGAACTGCGTCGGGCTGACGTTCGCAGGCTTAGTGGCAAGCGCCGACTTTGAGCCAACTGTTTTCAAGGACGAGGCCGTGCTGAAGTTTGGAGCGAGGTCGTCGGCAACGGCTGACGCACTCGTCGAACCCTCTGTTGCTTGGTCCGCTTCTAACGCAGCCGCTGTCGTCATCACCGAGGTTTCAGACGTCGTTGAAACCAAGTTCCACGGGCTGTTCATGGCCAAACGCCATTGGCTCGCTTGGTCCGCATCGTTGGTGCAGATCATGCCTCCTTCGCCGAGCGACATTGCTTTCTGTGCGAAGAACGTAAAGCAGGTGATGTCCCCCAAGCTGCCGACCATGTCGTGGCGATAAGTCGCCGTCAAAGCGTGTCCGGCATCTTCAATGACGCTGAGATGATGCTGACGCGCGATCGCCAAGAGTTCGTCCATCTCTGCCGGCAACCCGGCGACATGCGAGATCACAACTGCGCGAGTCCGTGCGGTGATCGCCGCGGCGAACAGTTCAGGATTGAGGTGCAGGCCATGCTCGGTGACATCGACGAAGCGCGGAGTTGCTCCTGTCATGCGGACCAATTCCGCAACGACGACCGGCGCGAACGGGCTCATGATGACATCGTCACCGGGTTGCAAACCGAGCGATTGAATCGTCAAACGAAATGCGGTCGTGCCGTTGTTGACTGCGATCGCGTGTTTCGCACCGACAAACTTCGCGAATTCTCGCTCAAACTGGCGAACCTTTTCGCCAGTCGATAACCACCCGGCGCGAAGCGTCTCGGTGAGTTCTGCCAGTTCATCGTCATCAATGTCCGGAGCACAGAAGGGCAAGAAACGTTGATCGGGTTTCAGAGTCGTTCGCGATCGCTTCGTCCGCGACGGTGCAAAGTGAGGACCGGCTAACTCAGCGGAGCTCGACGATCGTGGAAGGGGAGACATCGCACAGCCTTTTGTTTCTCCGATGAGTTGTCGGAGTATTTGCCTGAGGGGAGGAGGGTTTCAATCACCACCGCCGCAACACGCTCCGCGTTCGTCTGACAGTGGAAGAAGCCGCTTACTGGCAAACAGCATTCCGCAAAGTGGCTGGCGAACACCATCGTCGTGCAAGACATCTGGCTGTGCCGGTCGCATCAATTACGACGGTCGTTTGTGGTGCTGAATGAGACGGTTCAAATCAGGCAGCGGCCTATCGTTGGAAAAAATAACTTTTGAAAGTCGTACCCAACGGAGAACACGTCAACGAGCGAGTGCGAAATGTTGCTCAAAAACGTAAAGGGACTGAGACATCGTCACGGACGAAATCGCGTGAGATCAATCACCGGGCTGTCGGGGTACGTCGGCAGGGCCCACGTTTCCTCGGACACAGCGCCCGGGTTTGTTTCGATACTGCCGATGCGGAGCGTCAGCTCAACGCCGGAATCTGGCCACGTGAGATCAATGCGATGCGGCAAGCGGACTCCGTTGGATTCGCGCTGATAGTGGCTGAGCCCCGCTCGCGCGATCAGTCGTCCGGAAGGCTCGCGCAACGAGTGCTCGACAATGACACCGTGGCACGCATCGACCACCATCGTCCGTTTGATGGTTCGGCCTTGCGGGGTGAGTTGCTCACCCACGAACGCAACATGCCGCGCGGCCTGACCGGATCGCGGATCAACCGGTTGCTCGTGCATGACGAAGTCGGCGGCAGTGATCGGAATGACGCCCAACGCCTCGATCAGCCAATCGGGTTGAAAGGGAAGCGGCCCCATCGGCTTACCGTCGGCCACGTCGTCGTAAGACGCGGTCATGATGCCATGCGGATCACCGCGCTTCATCCAAAACCAAAACCGCTCCGGGTTCGAGCCGATGTCTACTTCGTAACCAGCGAGCGAACTGACTCTCAATCGCAGCTTGCGTGGACTTTCCACTGCCATCACGGCGGACAAGGTCATCGGCACGCCACCTTGTCTCGCGGTGATGCGGACGTCGGTCGAACGCCACGCATACAGCTTCGAGATGTTGTCATTGAGCGTATTAACAATGTCAGCCGCCGACGCATCAGGCGCGAGCGCGCACGGCTCATTGACACGCGGACTGAAGGCCATCCAGTGCCGCATCGACGAGCAGCCTGACGTTAGTAAAAGGCACAGCAGACTGAAGCTGATCAACATCGTGACGGGCACACAGCGACCGCGATCGGTCTGCGTTGTTGGCTCCGTCATTCGTTGTCGTCTCAGCGTCACGTCGCGTCTCGCGTCCTTGGCGATGAAGTAAGACGGGCACTCTTGCCCGTCGATACCGTGGGAGAATGACGGGCAAGAGTGCCCGTCCTACCGGCGTTATGCCGCTCGTGGTCCAAAGATGGCCTCTTGCATTTGTGTCACTTCCGCGTCGTCCAATTTCTGATCGAGAATCAAAAACGTTCCTTCTCCGCGAGCCCCATTGAGTTCCAAGAACTCCTGGTCATCGACGGTCTTGGTCCCTTCGAGTTTCAAGCGTCGCCTTTGCAGCAGGAGCAGAGCGAGCACGTAACGGAACTTGTCTTGGGCCGGGCTCGCCTCTTCGCAAAGCTGCTCGAATTGCCGCATGAGTTCGTCGGGATCGAATGTCTTCTTCGTGGCAGCAACCGCTTCGGGAACCTCACAACGCCAGTGGGCGAGAAAGCTTTCCGATGGCCGAGTCCAGCCTTCGTCGGAGTAATCGAAACGTTGCAGCTCGCCGTTCTTTTCGACGAGCACGGAATGACACAAGCTGCCGGGCACAAGCTCCTTGCCAGTTCCCGCGCATGTTCGACCAATGGGCTTCACGTTGTAATCCTGCACGAACCCTTCCTCCTTGAAAGGCGGCGGACTGTAGCCCTCATTCGCGAAACGGGACAAGACGACTTGAGGGTACGGAAAAACGCCTGTGTGTTGTGTCGCCCGGTTTTTCAAAGCAACATTGTGGTGCGACGCTTCGCATCGCAATTCACGACGCGGAGCATCGTGCCACACTTTCCGGCTTCGCCGTGTTCGTCCTCGTCCCATGTGCTTGCGTCGGCGTCACTCGCTCTGTTTACTCCCTTCCCCGCGAGTTGTTTACGTTTCCGTTCCCCGCCTTCCTTTTGTTGAGCCCCACCGATGTCAGATGCTTCTCCTTGGATCAAAGACGTCACCGCGCAAACTTTCGAGGCCGACGTCATCAAGAAGTCCGGCGAGATTCCCGTTGTTGTCGACTTCTGGGCTCCGTGGTGCGGGCCGTGTAAGCAGTTGGGGCCGCTGCTCGAAAAGTTGGCCAATGAATATGCCGGCAAATTCTTGCTCGTGAAAATTGACGTCGAGGCCGAGCAGCAGATCGCGGCGCTCTTCCAGATTCAGCAGATCCCGTTGGTCGTGGCGTTTCGAGATGGGCAGCCTGTCAATAATTTCGCGGGGATGTTGTCCGAGCCGCAATTGCGTGAGTGGTTAGCCACATTCTTGCCATCGGCCGCTGAGACCGCGATGACCGACGGGCTCAAGCTGGAAGCGACCGATCCACAAGCTGCGGAAGTGAAATTTCGCGAGGCGCTAAATCTTGAACCGACCGCCGATGGCATCAAGATCGCGTTGGTCCGAGTCATCATCGCTCAGAACCGCGATGAAGAGGCGAATCGCATCATCGCTCAATTGGAAGAACGCGGTTATCTCGAACCGGAGGCGCAACACCTCAAGGATCAACTGGAGTTGCGAGCCGCATCCGCTGAGTCGGGCGGAGTGGAAGAGGCTCGCCGAGCCGTGGCCGCGAACCCGGACGACCTCGCATTGCAGATCGGACTGGCGGATGCACTCGCGGTGGCCGGCAAACACGTCGAGTCATTGGAACTGTGTCTGACATTGATTGCTCGCGACAAAGCAGGGATTGGACCGGCCGTCAAAGAGACGATGGTCAAGATCCTCGGCCAACTTGGCCCGGCGTCGGAACTCGCGGGTGAGTACCGCCGCAAGCTGGCGACCGCGTGGTATTGATTGCCGACGTTGGGCAGGCCCCCCTACCATCACGCTCCCATCCAGGAGACCCACCCATGTTGAATCCCTCTCGCCGTCACTTTTTCTTTGCCGGATTTGTCGGCATGGCCTTGTTGGTCACCGCGCCGCTCGCCGCGCAAGATTCGATCCTCAATCAAGCGGTCGTGCATCTCAGCTTCGACGAAGAGGCGGGACCGGCACTCGATACGGGGAAGGCATCGCAGCATCCCGACAACGGCACGCTGGTCAACGATCCGGTTCGCGTCGCGAGCCCGTTTTGGAATCAGTCGGGGAAGAAGGCGCTACTGCTCGAGGCGAATCGCAAGCAGTTCGTGCAGTTCGGTGAGAGCCCGGAAGTCGATCGGCCGGATGCGGTGACAATCAGTTGCTTCGCGTTGAACCTCAGCGAGCCGGCGGACGCGGCGTTTCACGGACTGTTTGCTAAGCGTGTCGAACCGGGGGGAGCGCCGACGAATTACGGCATCAACTTTCAAGGGTCCGGTGATGTGCTTCAGGTCTACTTGAATGACACCGCTGGTTATCGCACGGCGAACTACAGCACGAAGGGAGTGCTCGGTTTTCGGCGGCTCAATTATCTGACGGTGGTCATGGAAGTGGGCGACGCTCCGGACCCCGATGTCGACACCGACAAGGACGACGTGCGCGTCGCCTTGTTTTTGAATGGCAAGCCGGTGAAGCCGATGAGCGCGCCTCAGAACTCCCGCATCATCGAGAACGACGTTTGGTTCCTCGACGTGCAAGTCGCGAAGCTGATCAACGACACGCCGCTGACGATCGGGGCCAGTCATGTGTCGATCGAACATACGAGTTTGCTGGTCGATGAGTTCTCGATCTTCGCGAAGGCGTTGTCGGCGGCCGATGTCGCGAAGCTCTTCGTCGAAGTGGCCGGGCCGAATGCCGAGCAACTGGCTCAACAAGAGCAGCAACCGCCGCCGGCTGCTGTCCCCGCTCCGGTGTTGCAACGGCTTTCGGCTTACGGATTGCAGCGTGGGCAAGTGACGGCGCTCGCGATCTTCGGACAGAACCTCTTGCCGGAATCCGTGAAGGTTTCAGTGCCCGATGCGGCACTCGCGGTCACTGTGCAACCGGGCTCGAATCCGAATCAACTCAACGTGCAAATCAATGTCCCCGCCAACACGCCGCCGGGGCTGTACCCGTTGCGAGTCGACACGGCGGGGGGCGTGAGCAACGCGATCGGGATTGCGATCGACGATTTGCCGAACGCTCCGTATGTCGAGAGTTCGATCGAGAAGCCGGTCGCTTTGCCGACGGCGGTGTCAGGTGTGATCGGTGGAGCGCAAATCGTGCGGGTCTTCTTCTCCGGAAAAGCGGGACAACGGTTTGTCGCCGATGTCGAATCACGGCGGCTCGGTGCCGGGATTGAGATGGACCCGGTGCTGGAACTGAAGACCGCGCGCGGCAAGCCGATCAAAATCGTGTGGGATGGTCAGAGCCTCAGCGGCGATGCCCGCATTGACGTGAAGCTGCCGTCGGACGGCGTGTACTTCATCGAATTGCACGACTTGCAATACCGAGCCCCCGGCAATAGTCCCTTCCGGCTGAAGTTGGGTGATCTGCAACTCGCCGACACGGTCTTTCCCGCGATGATCGCTCGGTCTGCGGACAAAGCGGCGATCGAGCTGATCGGGACGGCGTTGCAACCGCGTGCTTTGGAAATCGCACAACTTCCCGGCGATGTCGCGCTGACGAAGCTCGCTCGCGTGCCAGGTGACGTCGGCGTGAGCGGCCCGCTGCCGATGTTGCGACTCAGCGATGCGGTGACTGTGGTTGAGACGCCTGCTGCGAACGGAGAGCTGCAAACAGTTGATGCGACGTTCGCGCAGAACAAGCACGTACCGGTCGCGATCAACGGACGGATTTCAGCGGCCGGCGAGCAAGATAAGTACGTGCTCAACGTCACGCCGGGAATGACGCTCAACATCATCGCGGAGGCACAAGCGATCGGTTCGCCGTTGACTCCGCAATTGCTGGTCGCGGGACACCCGCAGGGGAACGGAATGGCCGGAGCGTCCGATCGGCCCGGCACACGCGATACCGGATTGGATTTCGCCGTCCCCGCTGGAATGAGTCAAATTCAACTGCAAATCAAAGACCTCTTCGGCAAAGGGGGCGCGCACTTCGTCTATCGTTTGCGAATCGTCCCCGCCGGTCAGCCGAGCTTTCTGCTGACGACGAACACTGCCGCCGTGACGCTCGCCGCGAACGGGACGTCGCTTGTCGAAGTGCAACTGACTCGCAACGGCTACGCGGGACCGATCGCGTTGAAGACGCTCGGCGATGACGGCGTGAAGGTCACTCCCGATCAACTCCCGCCGACCGCCGGCAACGGCAAATACTTCGTCACACTGACGCACGCCGGTGCCGCCGCCGGTTTGCGAAACGTGCGCTTGATCGGTGAATCGGTTGACCTCGCGCCGCCGCTGCGAGTCGTCGCAATCAACCCGGCGAACTCGCGTCATTTCGTCAGTCATCAAGAGCTGCTGCCGGTTGTCGTCAGCGGTGCGTCACCGCTGAAGCTGACCAGTTTGCAACCGCCGCCGACGTTGTTCCGCGGCCTGCCCGCTGACATCGCGGTCTCTGTTGAACGAACGCCGAACGCGCCGGGTGCGAACTTGCCAGTATTGTTGCGAGTCCTCTCGAACGAAGAACCGCGTAAGCAGAACCCTGCCGATCCGAATCCGAACGCGGCATTGAAACCGCTGGTCGCCGCGCAGCCGAATCAAACGATCGCGGCCGGTGCGCTGGCGGGAACGCTGCGACTCAACGTCCCCGTCGATGTTGCTCTGCCAATGATTCAATTCGTCGCGAAGGCGGAGATCCTGCCGCACGCTTACTCGTCGCACGTCATCGGACAAGTCTTCTCGATCCCGTTCTTGTTGCCGGTTCAGAACGCCGCCGCCGTGACGCTCGACGCGACGAAGCTGACGCTCGTCGGCGGGCAAGCAAACACGATCGTCGGAACCGTCAAACGGACCGCCGGATTTGCCGGAGCAATCGACGTCACTCTGCAAGGACTCCCCGCCGGATACACCGCACCAAAAATGACCGTCCCCGCCGACAAAGAACAGTTCGATCTCATCATCACCGCCGGCCCCGAAGCTGCGGCAAAAGACATCCCAAACATCACGCTCCGAGTCGAAGCCACCGGCATCGGCCCGATCCTGGCCGACGCAGCCGTCGCGCTGAAAGTCGGGCCGCCGAAGTGAGTTCGTTTCGCGAACATATTGAGGCAGTTCGGAAGCTGTGAATCAGCCGGGAAAATCATTCACTATCCGTCTCCGTGTCTTCCGTGCAGTCCGTGTCCAATTCGCTTCGCAACCGAAGATGTAGGACACGGATTGCACGGAAGACACGGAGAACGCATTTGTGTCACCCAAAGAACCGGCCACAGCGTGAGAGTATCTACAAACCGCAGCACCTGTACGACGCGCCAGCGAGTGGTCTCTTCAATCAACCGCAACCACTCGCTGGCGCGTCGTGCTTCGATGCGGGATCGCTCACGGAATCACGTGAAACTGCCCGCCGTTGTGGGTGGCGACGTCGTGCATCACTTGGTCGGCGATGAAGATCTCGCGAGTCTGACGGTACGTGTTCTCGCCGAGCTTCAAGATCGCGGTGCTATGCTTCTTCTGACGCATCAGCTCAATTCCCGCTTGCTGTTTCTTGGTCAGGTTTTGCTCGAACGTAAACGTGTGGATGATCGACCGGGATTGCTTGATCGAACGGACAATCTCGTTGGCGTCCGGACTGAAGGCACCGTCCGTCAAAAAGTAGATAACGTCCGGCCGCAGCTTCAACGCGATCTCTAACGCGGCCGTCGGATCGGTGTCGCCAACCGCCGTGACTTGTTGCATCCAGTTGAGGTATCTCGCTTGATTCTCCGGAACTGCGGCGACCATGCCGTTGGCCGGCATCGATATCGCCTCGTGATTGAAGAACACGATGAAAAACTCTTGGTCCGGTTTCAAATGATTGACCGCATTGACCAGTTCCAGCTTGATCCGTTTGAAGCGTGTCTTCGCCTCACTGTCATGCGGATGATTCATGCTCATCGAACAATCGAGAACGTACACGAACGACTTCCCTTCGGACCCCATGCCGAAAAACTGCTTGCCGTTTCCGATGCCGTTGCCAATTCCTGTCCCAACTCCGTGACCGTTGCCTGCTTGCTTCTTTCGGCCCTTCGTGCTTCCTGTGAGACCGTTGTTGCTCGCGGCTCCGATCGCTGCTCCTAAGTTCGAGCTGACTTCGGAATGCAGATCGACCGCATTGAGTTCAACGTCTGCCAGCGGATCAACGATCTCCGGATTCGGCGCGAGCATGGCTAAAAGCGGTGTCGATCCCGATGAGCCACCGTCCGTTTGCGGCTCCGGTGCGAGCGCAGAGATTTCGATGGGCAGTCCGGGAAGGCCGATATCGGAATCAAACGCGGCATTCATCGCCGCAGAGAAGCTCGGTTCGCGCTCAACCTGCAAGAATGAAACAGCGGCCCAAGAGACAACGACCGCGTGCAGCAGCAGCGAAAGACTCAACGCGCGTCCGGAGTCCGTGTCGATACAGCGGCTCACAATCCGCTCGGCCCATTTCTGCAAACGGAGCAACAACAGCCGGACGGGAATTCGTCTCGGCCATTCAAACGTTCGCAACTTTCGGAGTGCGGTAATCACGGTTCGAGATCCTGTTCCGCTCGAACGGCCCAAGTTCAGTCGTCACACGGTAGTCCACGCGGGCAACCGATTCCAAAGGAAAAATCCGAACAATCAGATCAGAATCGGTCGGTGAGTGTAGTCCGCTCTCGCCGAGAGCGGACGCGGCGAACGAAGCTCGCCGCGCGAACGGCTCTCGGCGAGAGCCGGCTACACTGCGGCGTCGCCTCGCTACAGTCAGTCGGCGGTCAGCAGCACATGGTTGCGAAGAACTGGCCAATTCTGCGGGACGACCTCCGCAGCAAAGAGATTCTGCCACGTTTGTCGGTTTCGCAACGGTACGGCGGCTCGTCGCGTTCACGGGCTCGGTGGCAGGTTGTGTCCCATTTTGTCGCGCTTGGTCGCCATGTACTTCTCACGATGTTCGTGATGCGGGGCGACGATCGGGACTTGTTCGACGACGCGCAGATCCCACGTTTCCTCGAAGGACTCCAGCTTCTTCGGGTTGTTGGTCAGGATGCGGACTTGCGTCAGGCCGAGGTCTTTCAGAATCTGCAGGCCGATCATGTAGTCCCGCAAATCGGCTTTGAAGCCGAGCTTGTGATTCGCTTCGACCGTATCGAAGCCTTGGTCTTGCAGTTGATAAGCCTTGAGCTTCGACACCAAACCGATACCGCGCCCTTCCTGTGGAAGATACACGACCGCTCCCGCACCGGACTCGGAGATCATCTGCATCGCCATGTGAAGCTGATCGCCGCAGTCGCAGCGGAGCGAATCGAGCACATCGCCGGTGAAGCAGCTTGAGTGCATGCGGATCAGTGGCGACTCAACGGATTTCAAATCACCCCAAACCAGCGCGAGCGGTTCCTGATCTTCGTGCTCGACCTTGTAAGCGATGACGGTGACTCGACCGTAATCACGCAGTTCAATCGGGACTTCAACTTGCCGCGTAACCAGCCGCTCTCGAAGACGGCGATGACGAATCAGTTCTTCGATTGTAATGACCGGGATGTCGAACTCTTTGGCAAGTGCCTCCAACTCTTCGCGATCGGCCATGCCGCCATGTTTTTGGCTAAGAATCTCGATCAAGACTCCGACCGGTTTCAGCCCCGCGATCCGCAGCAGATCGACAGTCGCTTCGGTGTGCCCCGCTCGTCGCAGCACGCCCCCCTCTTTGGCCAACAGCGGATTGAGATGCCCCGGTCGCACAAAATCTTGCGGCATCGACGTCGAATCGGCCAGCGCTCGCAACGTCATCGCGCGGCTTTCGGCACTGACTCCCGTTCCCGAATTACGATGATCGACCGGCGTCAGGAACGGTGTGTGATTCGGCGATGAGTTCGATTCCGCATCAACCAACGGAGACAGTCGTAAGCGATCGGCCACGTCGCGCGTCAGCGGACAGCACATCACGCCGCGACCGCGAGTCAGCATGAAGTCAACTTGCTCCGCCGTAATGAACTCTGCTGCTCCAACGAAATCACCCTCGTTCTCGCGGTCAGAAGGATCAACGACGATGACCAAGCGACCTGCTCTTAGCGCGGCAAGGGCATCGTCGATCGTGTTGGTGGGGGGCTGAGTGCTCATGGTGCTTTCCTCTGTAGACCCGCAGAAATAACCATGCAAGCGAGCGGGGCGGCGTCAGCCCCCCGGTGTGTTTGTCGCTAGACCGGGAGGGCTGACGCCGCCCCGCTCGTCTGCGCAGTTGCTTCAACAGGTCGTTCGGATCGTGTCGATTCCTCCGAGGATTCACAACTCAGTCACGGTGAACGATTAGGTAATTCGGTCAGACCGGAAGTGAGAAGCCTGATTGACAACAAGGAGTCCGTTGATATGTTGTGCCGTCCGCCCAGTAAGCCTAAGCTCCCGCAGCTTTAATACTTGGTCCTGCCTGCTAGCCTGCATTCACTCACCTAATCAGCATCTCAAGGATCGGCCAACGAAACTTCGGATGCTTGCCTGCCTTCAGAAAACAAATTCTTTCGGTCCCTAACCGGGATGACCTCCCGATGCCACTCCGTCATGAAGAGGAGCAGTCCATGAGGATGACGAGCCGATTCTTGTTTGCGGTGACGGTTGCGACCGCTGTCGCTTCCACTCTTCCGGCGAATGCCGAACCCGCGAAACCCAAGGGATTGGGTGACCCCGGTCAGTTGAGTGCTCTGAAAATTGAGCCGACTGCCGAAGGAAAGCCGCTCACGCTGCGAGGCCGCGACGCGCGGCAGCAGGTCTATGTGACCGGGACTTATTCCAGCGGACAGCTTCGCGATCACACTCGCAAAGTCCAGTACACGGCGGAGCCAGCCGGCATCATCAACGTCGATGCCACCGGGTTGATTACTCCGGCCAAAGACGGCGACGCGACGCTCAAGATCACCGGCAATGGGCTCAATGCCGCCGTTGCGGTTCATGTCGAGGGCCTTGAGCAACAAGTCCCGATCAACTTCAAGAATCAGATCGTCCCGATCTTCACAAAGCTCGGTTGCAACAGCGGCGGCTGCCACGGCAAAGCTTCCGGACAGAACGGCTTCAAGTTGAGCTTGCTCGGCTTCTATCCCGACGAAGACTACGAGTTCCTCGTCAAAGAAAACCGTGGCCGACGTCTCTCCCCGCCTTCTCCCGGCGAGAGCCTGTTGCTGACGAAGCCGACGGGAAAGTCGCCTCACGGCGGCGGCAAGCGTATGGACGTCGACAGCTATGAATACCGCCTGATTGCCCGCTGGATCGAGCAAGGAACACCTTACGGCTCCGAAGCCGATCCGGTTGTCGCCTCGATTAAGTGTCTCCCTGAAGGTCGCGTGATGGACCGCGGTGCCGATCAGCAGATCACGGTCATTGCAACCTACAGCGACGGCAAAACCGAAGACGTCACCCGCATGGCATTGTTTGAAGCCAACGACACGGAAATGGCCGAAGCGACGAACACCGGCATGATTAAGACGCTCGATCTTGCCGGTGAAGTGGCGATCATGGCTCGTTATCAAGGACAGGTCTCGACCTTCCGTGCGACCGTCCCGTTGGGGGCCGAGATCGCGGCGATCCCGCCGAGCAAAGGCTTCATCGACGACGCCGTCTTCGGCAAGCTGAAGCTGCTCGGCATTCCGCCGTCCGCTCTGTGCGACGACGCGACCTTCCTTCGCCGAGTCTCGATTGACGTCAGCGGCACGTTGCCGACGGAAGAACAAGTCCGTGCATTCATGGCGGACACCGATCCGGCTAAGCGAGAAAAATACATCGACCGGTTGCTCGATTCGACGGATTACGCGGACTACTTCGCGAACAAGTGGAATCTGGTTTTGCGAAATAAGAACCGTACTCCGGACGATGCGTCCGCGACTTACAGCTTCTATCAGTGGATCTGGAACAACCTTTATGAAAACAAGCCTTACGATCAGTTCGCCCGCGAAGTGATCACCGCGTCTGGTGACTCGACGACAAATCCGGCCGTGATCTGGTATCGCGAAGTGGATGAAAATAACGAGCAAGTCGAAGACACCGCTCAGTTGTTTTTGGGCCTGCGAATTCAATGTGCTCGTTGCCATCACCACCCGTTCGAGAAGTGGAGCCAAAACGACTACTACGGCTTCTCCGCGTTCTTCAGCCGAGTGGCCAAGAAGAACATCTTTGATCCGGGGATGAGCAAGACGACTCGTGACCGACGAGTTTTCCACAACGACGGCTTAGCCGCCGCCACGAATCCTCGCAACGGCCAATCGCTCAAGCCGGCAGGGCTCGGTTCACCGGCGTTGGAAGTCGCTCCAGAACGTGACCCGCGCCACTTGTTGGTCGACTGGATGGCGGACAAGAACAATCCGTTCTTCGCCCGCGCTCTCGTCAATCGCTACTGGAAGCACTTCTTCGATCGCGGCATCGTGGAGCCAGAAGACGACATGCGTGAGACGAACCCGCCATCGAACCCGGAACTCTTGGCGAAGCTCTCGCAAGGTTTCATCGACAGCGGTTTCAACCTGAAGTGGCTCGTGAAGACGATCACCTCTTCGAACACGTATCAACTCAATTCGTTGCCGAACGACTACAACCTCAAGGACAAACAAAACTTCTCGCGGTACTACCCGAAGCGTCTCACCGCCGAAGTGCTATATGACGGCTTCCATCGAGTAACCAACACCAATCAGCAATTCGGCAGCCTGCCACCGGGAACGAAGGCGGTGCAATTGCCCGATCCGGCGATTGGTCCGTACTTCTTGAAGGTTTTCGGTCAGCCACAAGCCGACACTGCTTGTGAGTGCGAACGTTCGCAAGAAGCGAACTTGGCTCAAAGCTTGCACCTGCTGAATAGCAGCGAAGTACAGGACAAGATCGCGTTCGGCACCGGCCGTGCAACCGTGATGGCGGCGGACAAGACTCGGACGCACGAAGACAAGGTGAAGGAGCTGTATCGCTGGGTTTACTCACGTGAGCCGAATGCGGACGAAGCAAAGATCGCTTTGGCCCACATCGCCAAGCACGAAGCGAATCCGAAGATTGCTTACGAGGACATCCTCTGGGCGTTGATCAACACCAAGGAGTTCTTGTTCAACCACTAAGCGATTCGGGGTTCCGGTTGGAGTCGGAATCCAAAATCGTGGAACAAAATCGGCAGAGGAATGGAGGCAAAGGAATGAACCGACCCTCATCGAGTCCATTCCGCAGTCTTCATTCCTCTGTTCTTTTTTGGTGAACGCGAAGTTGTGGAGTGAGACATGTCGCAACCAAACGATCGTAACTCATCGGACGAACAAATTCGGCATCTTGAAACGCGAGTTTCTTGGTTGGAGTCGATGGTCGTCGCGCAATTCGCCGCATTGGCTATTTGCTTTTGGTGGGTCGTTCCCGCGATGTTTGTGTTGCTGATTGTCCTGTTGCCAGTTTTGGTTTTCGTGCATCGTTCCATTCCGTCTGTCGCTCGATGGGCCGGCCGGATGTTATTTCCAGTCGTCAGCTTTTTTGGCTGGTTACGTCACTAAGCCGACCTTTGCTGCCTTATTGCCTACCGATTTCACGCCCTTCGGCGAAACCTGTCGCCGGTTCTTTGGATGAGAGTTGCCATGACTCGCAAACTTGCGCTCCTTGTTGCCGTGGCCTTGGCCGGATCAACATCCGCGTTTGCTCAGCTTCCGCAGGCGAAATTGTTCTCGGTGTTCCCACCGGGGGCTCAAGTCGGCGTGGCGATCGAAGTGACGCTGGTCAATGGGACTGATCTCGATGAAGCTTCGAAGCTGATTTTCAATCACCCAGGCATCAAGGCCGAGCAGAAGGTGATCGATGCGAACGGAGTAAAAACGCCGGTCGCCAGCACGTTCGTCGTGACGGTCGATGCGGGTGTTCCCGACGGGATCTATGAAGTCCGTTCGAGCGGTCGGTTCGGTGTGAGTAATCCTCGAAGCTTTGTTGTTGGATCACGCAAAGAGACAAACGAAGTCGAACCGAACAATGCTCGCGAGCAAGCCACTCCCGTTGAGATCAATTCGACGGTCAATGGTCGTGCTGACGGGAACACGTTCGACTACTTCAAGTTCGTGGGCAAAGCGGGACAGCGTGTGCTCGCGATCTGTCAGTCGACGAAAATTGATTCGAAGCTGAAGCCGCAAATGGAGCTTCAAGATGCGAATGGTCGTCGGCTCGCCGCGATTCGAGCGACGGCGCGACGCGATGCGGTGCTGGACGTGACGTTGCCGACGGACGGCGATTACTTCGTGCGGATCATCGATCAGGTCTACACCGGAGGTGCCGATCACTTCTATCGCCTGACTGTCACATCGGGACCGTATATTGACTTCACGCTGCCGACTGGCGGCCTGCCTGGCTCGAACACCCAAGTCACTTTGTTTGGACGCAACCTTCCCGGTGGGCAACCAACGGGAATCAACGTCGATGGCCGACCGCTGGAGAAGGTCGCCGTCTCAGTCAGTTTCCCCGCGGATGTGGAAACGGCTCGCGCGGCAGATAACTTGGGAGCGTTGCAAGGAGGCGTTGACGGATTCACTTACGTGTGGAACACGCCTGCCGGCAACGCGAATCCGGTGACGATGTATCTCTCTTCCGCGCCTGTCGGGTTGGAACAAGAGCCGAACGACACTGCCGTGCAAGCCAACAAGTTGGTCGTGCCCACCGAAGTGGCTGGGCAGTTTCAAACGCGAGGTGACGTCGACTACTTCAGCTTTGAAGCGAAGGCTCAAGAGATTTATTGGATCGAGGCGTTTGGTGATCGACAGGGAAGCAACGCCGATCCTTATGTCACACTCGACCGCGTTTTGAAGGACGACAAGGGAGTCGAAACCGCTCAGCGCATCACGGCTCAGGACGACACGGGAACGAACCTCGTCCCGAACGTCTTTGAAACCCTCAGCGACGACCCGGCATTCCAGTTTGTCGTACCGGCGGACGGAACGTATCGAGTTTCGATTCGTGACCGGTACTATGAATCGCGCGGCGACGCTCGCATGGTGTATCGCTTGGCGATTCGTAAAGAGTCGCCGGACTTCCGAGTCGTCGTGCTGCCGGAAGCTCCACTTGCTGACAACAACGTCGCTTCTAGCACGTATCCGGCTGGGCTTCGCAAAGGAGAAAACTATTCGGCGCGCGTGATCGCCTTTCGTCGTGACGGTTTCAACGGTGTCATCGACGTCACTGCGGAAAATCTTCCACAAGGGGTCACCTGCAAAGGGACGAGCATCGGGCCAGGACAAAATTCGTCGGGCCTGATTTTCTCATGTGCCGAAGATGCTCCGGACGGCGCGTTCTCGTTTGCCAAGATCGTGTCGAAGGCACGCATTGAGGACAACGCAAAGGTGAAAGCAACGGCCGATGCGAAGGCGGCGATTAAGCCCGCGACAGACGCTTTGCCGAAGACGCAACAAGATGTCGCCAAAGCGATCGAGGACGAAAAGAAATTCCTCGCCACACGTCAGGCGGCGGAGACCAAGTTCAATGCCGACGCCGAAGTGGCCAAGAAGGCGGCGGATGCGAAAGTTGTCGTCGATAAGAAAGTCACCGACACGGCGGCGGCTCACAAGGCCAATACGGACAAGGTCGCGGCGGCGAAGGTCGAACTGGACAAGAACAAAGACAAGCAAGAACTGAAGGACGCCGTCGCCGCGGCGGAGAAAGCGGCGGCCGATTCTGATGCGGCTGCGAAAGCGGCGGTTCAAGAAAAGACCGTTGCGGACAAAGCGGCCACCGATACGGCCAACGTGTTGAAGACGTCCGAGCAAGCGAAGACGAAAGCGGTGACGGAGCACGATCAAGCGAACGCAAAACTCAAAGCGGCTCAAGACGCACAGGCTGCCGCCGAGAAGCGGATCGCCGATGCGAACGCTGTCGCAACTGCTGCCGTTGCGGCTCAGACGGCTGCGGCTCGCGATGTCACTCACGTGGCGCGAGCGGCCACGACCGTCTGGGATGGTACTGCTGCGATCGGTCCGGTCTCGCGACTCTCAAGAGATCTGTGTCTGGCAGTCACTCCGGAGGTTTATCCGTTCCAAGTCAGCACGGAGGTCTTCCGAGTTGACGCGAATCACAATCGTCAGATCTTGGTTCCGGTCAAACTCGTCAAGCGGAACGGCTTCGATGAGAACGTCACGCTGACGTTCGTCGGCACGCCACAAAACGCTCAGGTCGAAAACAAGCCGATCAACAAGGGCGCGAACGACGGCGTCTATCGCATCTTTTTGCCGAACAACGTTCCGGTGGGGACTTACACGCTCTACATGAAAGCTTCTGGAGCTGTTCAATATCGCCGTCGTCCGGAACTCGCGGACAAGGCGAAGGTCGTCTCCGATCTGGCCGTCGTCGCTGCAACGCAAGCCACGGAAGCGTTAACCAAAGCCAACACCGCCCGAGACGCGGCGGTCAAAGCGGCCACTGATGCTGACGCAGCGTTCAAGAAAGCGACGGCTGATAAAGAAGCAGCGGCCAAGAAAGTTACCGAGACTGCTGAAGCCGTGAAGAAGGCGACCGAAGCCAAAGACAAAGCGACGACGGATGCTGATAAGGAAGCGACTGCGAAGGCGCTCACGGCGGCTCAAGAAGAAGCCAAGAAAGCGACTGACGCACTCGTTGCCGTGGAGAAAGTTCTTGCGGATGCGACTGCCGCGAATAAGACGGCAACCGATGCGAAGGCGAAAGCCGAAGCGGAAGCAAAGGCCGCTGACGACAAGAACAAGGCGGCTCTCGCAGACAAAGCGGCGAAGGAAAAAGTCCTCAACGATACGAACACTGCAACGAAGGCA
>JAYUFI010000176.1:0-2576 GCA_043738805.1 Planctomycetaceae bacterium
TACAAACGTGTTGCTGAAGAAAACGACGTGACTCGGTAACCAACGAGTTACGTGATGTGAGCACCTTGCGTCTCGACATATACGGCATACAGCGACGTGCTGCCGGTCATGAAGAGGCGATTCCGTTTCGAGCCGCCGAAGCAGACGTTGCTGCAAATCTCCGGCAGCCGAATCTGGCCGATGCGGACGCCTTCATTCGGCTCGAAGACGTGAACTCCGTCGTAGCCCGCACCGACCCAACCGGCACTCGCCCAGATATTGCCGTCGACATCGCAGCGGATGCCGTCTGCAAAGCCAGCGAGTTCGATCTGAAAATCTGCGTGCTTCACATCTGGCTGCTTTCCACGTTCGGCGTGCGCCTTCGCAACCGCGTCACTGAGAGTTTTGTGATCGACGCGAAGGCCGTTGTCTTTGAGTGAATCAAACGCGTATTTCATCTTCAGTTTCATCGACGCAAACTCTTTGCCGTTCTTCAGAGTCTTCTCATCGACGACGTCCCACACCTTGATGTTCTTCGGCGCGTCGTCGTAGTGCGACGCGCCCGTGTCGGCGACGTACAGCTTCTTGTAGTCGGGCGAGAAGCAAATGCCGTTCGGTTTGAAGATCTCATCAGTGACCTGATGCAGCTTTCCGGTCTTGGCGTCGATGCGATAGACCGCTTCCTTCTGGAACGGTTGGACGGAACCATTCTTCGCGTTCGTCCCTTCGTAGTTCATCAACCCTCCGTAGCCGGGATCGGTGAACCAGATGTCGCCGTTCGGATGGACGACGCCGTCGTTCGGAGCGTTGAGCGACTTGCCGTTGAACTCCGAAGCGAGCACCGTCACTGATCCGTCGTATTCGTAGCGGACAACTCGACGTGGACCGTGCTGAAACGAAATCTGCCGACCGTGAAAATCAAAGGTGTTGCCGTTGCTGTTGCCGGCGGGATTGCGGAACACGCTGACGTGGCCGTCTTCTTCGAGCCACCGCATCTGCACATCGTTGGGGATATCGCTCCAGAGCAGATAGCGACCGACTCCGTTCCACGCAGGCCCCTCGGCCCACAGCATCTTGTCGCTGTGATACAGCCGTTGAATCGGCGTGTTGCCGAGCGCGCACTTCTTGAATCGCTTATCGAGCGTGACGATATCCGGATCGGGATATCGAGTCGGTTGAGCATTCGGCCCATAGTCGCGAGCGAGTGCTTGTCGCGCGACAACCGTCGCAGCGGCGGCAGCGGCCACAGTCAGGAAGGAGCGTCGATCGGTACGAGGAGCAGTTTCCATGAAGTCGTCTCCGGAGTGAGTGCGAAGTGAATGGTCCGAGAGCGAAATCGTTTCCAGTCGGGATCGCCGTCACCGACGCCAAATTTCGCGGTCGGCATTCCAATCGGAGTGACGAAAGAATGCGAGCGATCGGACGGTTCCTTTCCTGAGACGAGTGTCATTCTTCCAAGAAATCTTTGGTCTTGCTGCTGTTCCGGAAGAGCCGGTACAACCTGACCCCTCTAAAAAATGGAGCGGAGTTTTCGGTCGTTTGCGAGGACTCCGCTGATGTTTTGGATGTCTGGGCGCTCTCTGGCTGGAAGCCGTTGATGCGTTCAGATTCAACGGTTTCCGCTCAGCCCCCTCGGTGAGACAACTCATGGCGACGGCCGAATCTGACAGTGTGAAGCAGGTCCGCGAAAAGATCATTCAACTCGCGAAAGAGATCGAAGAGCATTCTCGTTCGAGTATGCCGCCCGATGCGTTCTTCAATGAGTTCTTGAAACGCGTTGTCGGAGCCGTCGGTGCTCGCGCGGGAGCCGTGTGGTTGCGCAACGGCACTGCGAAGCTGAACCTCTTCGCCGACGTGAACCTCAAACAAACGGGCTTCTTCGACAAGCCTGAAGCAACGGTGCTCAATCAAAAACTGTTGGATGAAGTCCTTTCAAACGGACAAGCCTGCACACACAGCCCGAACGATGGCAGCGGCGTGCAAGTTCCGACGAACGATTTGATCGTGCTCGCCGCATTGCAGCAGTCGAAGCAATGCGTCGGCGTTGTGCAAATTTTTCAGCGAGTCGATACGCCGCAACAAGCTCGACCGGGCTTTCTACAATTTGTCGAGCAGATGTGCGGATACGCGTGCCGGTATCTCGACCGACAAGCGGTTCCCAAGGTCACGCCCGAAACCAAGACCAAGATCACCGAACAATTTGAACAATTCTTGCTGCAACTGCATCGTGGTTTAGACATTGATGAAGTCGCTTCGACGGCGGCGAACGATGGCCGGTTGTTGTTGGGCTGCGATCGCCTCGCGGTCGCCGTGCAATACGGCAAGAAGACGGTCATCAAGGCGATCAGCGGTCAGGACGCGGTGCATCAACGAGCGAACCTCGTGAAGCGCATGGGCGAGTTGGCCAACAAAGTCATCCTGATGCGCGAGCCATTGACCTACACTGGCAAGCTCGATCATCTGCCGCCGCAGATCACCGCGCCGCTCGCGGATTACATCCAAGAGAGTGGCTCGCGAATGGTCACGATCTGGCCGTTGTTTGAAAGCGAACCGCTGTTGAAGCCCGATGAAAAGGGTGTGAAGAAACTTGACAAAGA
>JAYUFI010000177.1:0-2576 GCA_043738805.1 Planctomycetaceae bacterium
AGTTCTCGTTCGACTTGGGCGGCGGGACGGCCGAAGTGTTGGCGGGATGCTCGACGGATGGCATCGGCTCGTTGTTGTTGATACTTCGCTGGCTCCAGAGTTGTCATAGAGAACGGGAGCGAGGGCAGGCCGTCGATCAGGAGCCGCAGGTAGGCCGTGAACTTTGGCAAGTTCATCAGGTCGCTTTCGGTCACGTCGCCGCCGAGTTGCTTGGCGAGCATTTCGGAGTCCTCTGCTCCGATTTGGAAGCAAAGCATGGAGCCGACGTTTCCAAAGACAGCCGCGAGCGTGGCGTCGTCGAGTTGCTCCAAGAACTGATGCGAGAGCACGAACGGGGTTCGGTACTTTCGGCTTTCGGAAAGAATCGTCGCGAACGTGCCGTTGCCATCGCAGACGAAATTCTGGAACTCGTCGATCGTGATACAGAAGTCGGGACGCTTTGATTCCGGCACTTCCGCTCGGCTCATTGCCGCGAGCTGCAGGCTGCTGACGAGCAGTGAACCGAGCAGCCGTGAGGTCTCGTCGCCGAGACGGCCTTTCGACAGGTTCACGATCAGGATCGCATCGCTCCGATCCATGATGTTCCGAAGGTCGATCGTTGAGTGGCTCTGTCCGATGATTGCTCGCAGAATCGGATTGCTGAGGAATTGGCGAATCTTGTTCTCGACGGGAGCGATAGCTTCGACACGGTAGCGGGCGTTCCAACTGGCGAACGTGCTCAGCCAGAAGTGGCGAACGGCGGGATCGGTCACTCGGCCGGTGATCGTCTTCCGAAAGCCGGCGTCGGTCAGCAAGCGTTGCAGGCTGACGAGCGTTGATCCCGGCGATTCCAGAAGCGCGAGCAAACTGTTTCGCAGGATGTCTTCCATGCGAGGCCCAAAGAACTCGCCGAATTGCCGCTTGAGCACGGTCAGCACACCGTCGGCCACCAGCGGTCGCTGCATCGGGTCTCGGCACGAGAGCGGGTTGAAGGCGACCGGGTGCTCGCGATCGGCGGCGTCGAACAGGATCACGTCGTTCGTGCGGTGCTTTGGGATCAGTTCCAGCAGTGCGTCGGACAAGTCGCCGTGCGGATCAACCAAGCACACGCCACGTCGCGATTGAATGTCATCCACCAGCATGTTGAGCAACAGCGTGCTCTTGCCCATGCCGGTCTTGCCGACGACGTAGAGATGCCGTCGCCGATCGTCGAGGCGGATCCCGAACCGCTGCCGATCGCCCCGAAACTTCACACGCCCCAGCAGCGTGACGGCTGGCTCCCTTTCCTTTGCGGGGAGCATGACCGGGGGTTCCAACTCTCGGAAGGGTGCCGTTCGCAGCTTCGCGGTGCGGACATTTGCGGTCGGCGGATGCCAGAGCGTGGCGAGTTCCTCGGCCGACAAGAGAAAGCCTCGTCCGTTCCTTTTCGGGATCGCGCAACGCGGCTTCGACATTCCAAAGGCGACTCGGTGCGACGTGAACCGCCCGAACGCGCCGGCAAGTTGAGTCAGTATATTGCGAGCGACCGCCTCCTCGTTCTCGGCGCAGCGGATCGAAAGAACAACCTGTGTCTCGAAAAGATGCTTGCTCAACTTGTCGCGAGCATCGGCCACGTCATGGGACGATTTGGCGTGGCGAGCCAAGCAGCCGACGATCCAAGCGACGCCACGAGCCAACAACCGCTGACTTCGCGCCCGTTTTGCGTACCAGTGCGCCAGCCGATCCCATGTGAAGCCTCGCTCAATTCGGGCGACGGCTCTGCTTGCCGAGCGATACCAACTCGCTCGGCACGGCCGAATGACGAGTGCGATTCTGGCATCCACTCGCAGCGCGGAGAGTAATCCCGCCAGTGGATCAGCCAGTTCGCGATGCAACAAGTCCTCAAACTGCCGATGGTGCTTCAGCGGAAACACGTCCGGAGAAAGCCGCAGCATTGCCGACCAAACGTGTCCTGCCGTGCCGGGAACTTCATCGGGCAACGCCGTGAGCGTGCAGCCGGGATAGGCGTCGGCGAAGTCGTGCGTGAATGTCGCCACCAACTCCGCAGGCACTCGCACGAAGAGTCCCACCGAGCCTTGATACGAGCCAAGTTCCAAACACACCCATCGCCGCTCACGATTGGTTTCGTGAAACGAATTCAACACCGCCTCGGCATATCGCGGGCCTCGATCATTGTCGGCGATGGCGGCGACTTGGAAGAGCACAGACTGAGCATACCAGCCTCACCCGAGGAACTGGGGGCATCGAAAATAGGTTCATTGCCTTGTGCGGGTGTGAAAGGATCGATCTTGCCGACTTGGTTGTTTCAACGAAGCGAGAATTCTTTTCGCGAAAGTCTTGGGGAAGAGGTTCTCTCTGGCTTAGAATTTGGCGAAGGGATGTTTTCGGGTTTTGGGAGACTGTGTCATGACCGTGACAGCACTCGTGCAGCGTATGAACCAAAATCGGTATCGAGCGGCAACGACTCACCCCGTTGCCTTGGAGGTCGAGGCCGCTTCGCGCGAGGAGGCATTGAGCGACCTGCGGGCGTTGGCCAGCGGATGGCTGGCGGACACGGAAGTGGTCGAACTCGATCTTCCCGAGCAGGGGCAATCGAA
>JAYUFI010000178.1:0-2569 GCA_043738805.1 Planctomycetaceae bacterium
TTGGCGTAGCCGCCCGAGTCGCTGGAAAGTCTCTTTTCCAAGACGCGTTTGTTGTTGGGAAGAATGCTGGGCATCGTTTCCAACAGCTTCTTGACGGCCGCTTCGAGCGACTTATCAGGGCACATGCGCTGATACAGAAGCATCAGTAGCACGACGCTATTGATAAAGACGGCATTCCCTCGGACGGGATATTCTTGGTCGAGTTGCGGCCAATCGACGACCTGTTGCACCCGCTCAAACGCACGGTCAAACTCCGCCTCGGCCTGAGCACTCAACGACACCAGTTGGCTGTTGGTCATGCCAATTTGACTCCTTTCAAAGGGAGTCAAACCCGGGCGCAAATCTCGCGCCAATGGCAATCAATCTAAAGTCAGTGCCATTGGGCGTCAGCCCCCCAGTGGTTACGTTGGCTGCGGAAAACCGGGGGGCTGACACCACCCCGCTCGCCTGAGAGCCAATTGTTTCACGGGCTCGGAGTGTTGGAGTGTTGAACTGCGGAGCGATCATGACTCCTCCTTCTTCTCTGAGTCCTGCGGCTCCGCCTCTTTTTTCTCGACTTTCTCTTCGATGATCACGGCCTCTTCGTCGATCATCACGCCAGCCTGCATGAAGCCGAAACCGATGAAGCCCCACATTTGGTTTTGATTTTTCGGGGCGCTTTTCCAAATCGTCTTTTGCTTTTCATTGAGGAACGGCAGGACTTGATCGTCAGGCAAGATCGGGGCGAACTGATCGCCGTAGACGAAGACTTCGAGTTGTTGTCCCCACGTGCTCTTCCAATTTGTCGCGAGTGATTCCGACAGCTTGGTTCGTTGCTCGGTGGTGAGCAGCAAGTCTCGGTCGAGTTTGGAGACCCAATTGAGCAACGCGACGCGCTTGCGAGCCTCGGCGCGTTTCGTCACCTCCCACTGATATCGTTCCGCTTGCTCCGCCGAGAACGTCACGGCGATCTCTTTGGCCAGCAGTTCCGCAATGACGCTGCGCGGATCAGGCCAATCGAATTGCTGGCCCGGTTGAATCCCCTGCTGCATTTTCTTTTGCACCTGAGCAATCTTCTTCACGGTGCTCTTGGCCGCTCGCTCGCCGACGAGCTTGAGGTTTTCGTACTGCTTCGCTGTCGGCTGACAGACCTTGCGCACGAAGTGCAATTCGGTGTTGAGCACGAGCTGAACCTGCGGAGCAAATTGCTGCTCCAACGGGTCCGCAACGATCGGTGCTCCCGCAGCCACCGCCGCGACGTCATCGACAAGATTGCCCAACGCCTCAAACACGTCGAGCACTTGCTTGGCATCGACGGGCTTCGCCGCCGGCTTTGCTGCCTTGACTTCAGGCTCATCCGCAGATGCAGACGTCCCCATCACCGCGACAAGCCCGCACACTAGGCCGACGCGCCAGCGAGGGAAAAAGCATCCGCGAATGAGGAAGCCGATCATCCCTCGCTCGCGCGTTGGGCTAGTGTGTTTCAAACCCATATCACTGTTCCGTCTTGGGGCCTGCGTTTTTTGACCACTGACGACCACAATCCTCAATCGCGATTCGCCAACGGCTTGGCCGCTTTGTCTTCGTCGGGTTCCATCTCTTCCACGTCCGCGTCGCCGGCCTCTTCATCCTCTTGGAGCAGGCCGAGCGGATCGTCGTCCCAACCAGCCGACCCGCGGTTGTAGTTTTTGGTTTTCCAAACGGCATGTTGATAGTCCTTCAGAATGGCCAACACCTTGTCGTCCGGAAGCGCCGGGATGAAGTTGGCATCCGGCATCAACGCCGCGAGCGATTGCCCCCACGAGTCTTGCCATTCGGACTCCATGAGCTTCGTAAATTGCTCGCGTTGTTCCGGCAACAGCAGCAAGTCTTCGTCGAGCCGCGCCACCACATTCAGAATCGTCACTCGCTTGCGATGAGCGGTTCGTGTCGTGAGTTCGGCGTCATACTGCCGCAATTGATCGGCGCTGATCTGCGCTGTCGCGACTTCCCTCAATACGCCGCGAACGAGTTCTGGTAACGTCGTCAAATCGACGTTGCCGTCATCGTGCATTTCGATCACGCCATCATCATGGCGAATGATTTCGGGTTCCATTTCCTTCGCGAGATATTTTCGCAGAGCCTCTTTGACTTCATACTCGCCGCAATCACTGATTGTCTGAAATTGCTCATCCGTCAAATTGCCAGTCTTCTTCAAGAACAACAACTGTGCTTTGATCTGCGGTCGCAATTCCGCGAAATGTCCTTCGATCATTTCGCACAATTCGGAGGGATCGGCTCCGACCATTTCGGCCGGTTCATTGATGACGAGGACTCCGTCCGCCAGCGACCAAAACATCCAACCAAGTGCATCCAAAAATTCATTCCCCGCTGCAAACTGCTCGGCCGTCAGCGGGGCTGCGAACTCAGGAACGGGCTCACGATTTTGAGCGTAAAGAGCTTCTTGACGCAGCCCAGCCAGCAACACGCCGAGCGTCGTCGCAACAACAATCGCGATGGCTCGGCAACGTGGCATGTGGGAGTTCCTGTCTTGCGGGCGCAGTCAGTTTTGTAGGACGGGCACTCTTGCTCGTCGCGCGTCGCACGACGG
>JAYUFI010000179.1:0-6772 GCA_043738805.1 Planctomycetaceae bacterium
AATTTGCTTCCTTGCGGACGGTCGCTTGGATTCCGGAGCCGAAAGATAAGAAGCGAATCGACGGCTACAACGTCATCTTGGCACTCGCCTGCAAAGAGATCGTGATGCACCCGGACGCTGAGTTGGGTGACATCGGACGCGGTAAAGCGCTCGAAGCCGAAGAGCAACAGTTCGTGCTCTCGCTGGTTGAGAAACGGCTCAATTCCAAGTTGAGCACGGCCCTCGTCACTGGGTTGATGGACCCGCAAAAGATTGTGCTGAAGGTGAAGATCGAAAGTGACGTCGATGGTCGGAAGGTTTCCGAAAGTCGCGTACTGACTTCGGACGAGCATCGTCGATTGCTCGAAAACAAAGTCATCGTTCAAGACGTCACGACGATCAAAGAGGCGGGAGTCAGCGGTCTCTTCAGCGGCAGCCGTGCTCGTTCGTTGGATGTTCTGGTTTCGCAAACGGTCGAGACACGAAGTGATCTTGCGGATCTCTACAATTTCTCTCGCGAGTATTTGCGGGAGAACGCGACCTCCGGTGAAACGCCGCGTGTCGTGCGCATCAAGATCGACGAGACGATTGAGCCGGTCTTGCAAGGTTTCATCGAGCGTGAAATCCGTCGCGCAAAAAGTGCGAACGTGAACTTGATCCTCTTCGAGATCGACTCGCCCGGTGGTGAATTGGGGGCGAGCTTGGAGATAGCGCACAAGATCGCGGACCTCGACAGCAAGCGCATTCGGACGGTGGCGTATGTTCCAAAGATGGCGTTGAGCGGTGCGGCGATCATCGCACTCGGCTGCGATGAAATCATTTTGGAGAACCACGCGAAGATCGGTGACGCGGCTCCGATCAGTATTCGAGCAGGCCAGCAGTTCGAGCGTGCTCCGGAAAAAATCCTCAGCTTCTTGCGTGAGGAACTCAAAACATTGGCTGAAAAGAAGGGGCGACCCGCAGGCTTATGCCAAGCGATGGCAGACAAGGATCTCGATGTGTTCCAAGCCACTCATCGCGACAACGGACGGATTTCGTTCCTGACGGAAGAAGAGATTCACGTCGCGAACGGTGAGTGGATCAAGGGACGTATCGTGCCCGAATGCCAAGGAGAAATGCTGCTCACAGTTGATGGTCAGCGCGCCCACGAATTGAAACTGGCGGAAGCTCCGGTCGCTGATGAAGACGAATTGCGACAGCGGCTCGGAATTCCAGAAGGGGAGATTCCACAAGCGGTCGGACGGACATGGGTCGATACGCTCGTCTGGGAACTCAACACTCCCGGCATGACGTTCTTGCTGTTGTTCGCGGGCAGCGCGCTCATTTACATCGA
Organism: Planctomycetaceae bacterium; assembly: GCA_043738805.1. GTDB lineage: Bacteria > Planctomycetota > Planctomycetia > Planctomycetales > Planctomycetaceae > SXKJ01. Next base: position 1,313 of record JAYUFI010000179.1, read on the forward strand.
GCTGCACACGATGACTTCTTTCTTCGGTATCGCGTCGGCGTTGTGCTTCATGCTCTTTTTCTGGAGCAAATTCCTCGGCGGCACGGCAGACGTTCTGGAGGTCATACTGTTTCTGTTTGGGATCGGCCTGATCCTGATGGAAGTCTTCGTAGTGCCAGGCTTCGGGATCTTCGGAATCTCAGGAGCACTCGCGATCTTTGCGGCATTAGTCTTGGCGAGTCAGACGTTCGTGTTGCCGACGACGAGTTCCGAACTCGGTCAGATGACTCAATCGCTAGGGACGATGAGCGTCGCTTTGGTGTCGGTCATCGGCGTGGCGATGTTGATCAGCAAGTATCTGCCAGAGATGCCGTTGCTCAAGCATCTGATCCTCACGCCGCCGAGTATGGCCGGAGATATCGACGGCCCGCGACTTCGTCCCGACCTCGCCGACGCCGCAATTGCCGCGAGCCTCGAAAGTTTGTTGCACCAAGAAGGGAAAGCATTCACGACGCTCCGCCCCGCTGGCAAAGCCCGCTTCGGCGAGCAAGTGGTCGATGTGCAAAGCCAAGGTGATTACATCGAGGCGGGCCAAAAGGTCGTGGTCTCGGAAGTCTCCGGCAACAAGGTCGTTGTTCGCCGAGCGTAGACCAGTCGCCCGTATTTCGTGGAGCACGTTTTTAACGTGCTCGCTCTCGTTCCTTAATGGCTCGCTTGGCTTTGCTCGACAAGACGGCCTTTATCCAAATGCAGAATCCGGTCCGCTCGAGCGGCCGCTCGAGGATCATGAGTGACCATCACGATCGTCTTTTTGAGTTGCGTCCGCAGTTCACAAAGCAGATTCAGGATTTCTTCTGCCGACTTCGCATCAAGGTCGCCGGTTGGTTCGTCGGCCACGATCAATGCCGGATCGGTGACGATCGCGCGAGCGATGCCGACTCGTTGTTGCTGTCCGCCGGAGAGTTGGCCGGGGCGATGGTGCAGTCGGTCAGACAGACCCACGATGTCCAATGCGGTGAGTACTTGCTGCTTTCGCTGCGAGGCCGACAGCGGCAACAGCAACAGCGGCAGTTCCACATTCTGATAAGCCGTCAGTACGGGAAGCAGATGATAGAACTGAAATACGAAGCCGAGATTTCGAGTCCGCCACGCAGCCAATTGGCTTTCGGTGAGATGCGAGATTTCCGTCTCACCGACCCAGACTGATCCAGACGTCGGTTGATCGAGCCCAGCGATGAGATTCAAAAGTGTGGTCTTGCCGGAACCGCTAGGCCCCATCAGTCCGAGGAATTCCCCAAGCGGGACTTCCAGCGACAAGCCATTGAGCACCTCAACTTTTTCGCTGCCTCTTTGAAACGACTTCACCACGTGATCAACACGGACACAAATACTCTGTGAATTCGCCATCGAGTTTTCCTTCCCCTCAGCCTCGCCGAAGCACATTTACGGGGCGGTCCATGTAGTCGAAGCGTTTGATGATTTCAAACCCACAGCGCTTCTCGATGACTGCACGCGGATACAAAACGTCAATCGAAGAACGTCTTGAGGTTCGAATCACACATGATGCCGCACTTTGCCGGCGACGATGACGGTGTGGGCTCGGCCTTTGACTTCCCAACCGGCGAACGGCGTGTTGCGGCCCTTCGAGTGAAATTTGGTAGGATCAATCCGCCACGTAGTCATCGGGTCGATGATCGTGATGTCGGCATCCGCGCCTGTTTTAAGCGTTCCCTTTTGGATGCCGAGGATGTTCGCTGGGTTGATCGTCAGTTTGGCGATGAGCTTTGACCACGTGAGATGGCCTGGCTCAATCAGCGTTTTGATGCAGATCGGCAACAGCGTTTCCAAGCCAACCACTCCGGCGGGGGCGATGTCGAGTTCGTCTTGCTTCTTTTCTTCGGCGAACGGCTGATGGTCCGAGGCGATGACGTCAATCGTGCCGTCGCGCAAGCCCTCAATCAGAGCGGCGACATGCTCCTTCGTGCGCAGCGGCGGATCGACTTTGAAATTCGTGTCGTAGCTTCGCAGGTCTGCGTCGGTCAGAGCGAGATGATGCGGCGTGACTTCCGAAGTGATGCGAATCCCCTTCTCTTTCGCGCGGCGAATGTGCTCAACAGCACCGGCTGTCGTGACGGTCATCAAGTGGACGAGGCCGCCAGTCATCTCCGCCAGCGCGATATCGCGAGCCACCATGATGACCTCCGCACCAGCGGGAATTCCGCGCAGTCCCAGCAACATCGAGTAATACCCCTCGTGCATGATCCCCTTCGCCGCCAGTTCGGGAACCTGTGGATGGTTGAAGATCGGTCGTCCGAACATCCGCGTGTACTCCAACGCTCGCCGCATGATTTCGGCATTCGCGATCGGGTACTTTGCATCGGTGAACCCAACCGCTCCCCCTTCGACCAGTTGGCCGATCTCCGCCAGCTCCTGACCATCGTGATTTTTGGTGACAGCCCCCAGCGGGAAGACGTTGCAGTGTCCCGCGCGACCGCATTGCAGTTGGACAAACTCGACTGCCGCCCGAGTATCGACCACCGGCGACGTGTCCGGCATACAAGCGACCGAAGTCATCCCCCCTGCCAACGCCGCCGCCGTCCCCGAATCAATCGTCTCGTCCTTCTCGTCCCCCGGCTCGCGCAACGAGACATGAATGTCGATCAGCCCCGGACAGACAATAAGCCCGCTCGCGTCAATCACGTGATCGGCGACAGCAGCTCCCGTGTCGATCCCCTCAATGCGGTCATTCCGCAAAAACAAATTGCCGACCCGATCAATGTTCTGACTCGGATCAATAATGCGTCCGCTGCGGATCAGTGTGGTGCTCATTGGAGGTGCTTTACTCAGAGGAGTCGATGGTCGTCAAACGGTGGCACTCCGCACTGGCCAAGTCGTAGTCAATGGTTCGTGGCTAATGTGGCGTAGCGACGTAATCTAGGTCTTGAACCTCAGTTCGGAAAGCAGTTCGCTGAATTGCGTATCGAGACGCACCATCAGACAATCCTGTTGAGTTGTCTGACACGCAAATGTGGAGAGACTTCGATGGGATCAACGTTCTTGTGGGTTGATGACCATGGCAGTAACGTCGAGCACATTGCCGAGCATGGACTCACTCCAGATGAAGTCGAATCGGCGTTTGACGACATTGAGGTCGAGACAACAAGCCGATCGACTGGGCGGCCCGCGATCTTCGGTCGCACGTTCAAAGGTGACACGATTTTCGTCGTGTACGAAATCGAGACAGACTCAGACGACAACGAGTTCATTTACGTTCGCACGGCCTACAACACCGAGGATTGACGATGAAAACCAAACCAAACGTCGCCCCCGAACAACTCGTCCGGCTGCGTTCGGAAGATGAGCAACTGCGTCCACAACTCGAAGCCGAGATGCCCGACGTGCGAGAGGAATGGCAGCAGTATGTGCGCAGCCTGACGGGCGTGGTCTCGCGTCACTCGAAAGAAATTGATGCCTACATTCAATCGCACGGACCAATGACACGCCCAGACGTCATCGAACGCGCATTGGCAAAACTCCTCTCGGATGCCTGATGAAATGGCTGGCTCATTTACCTGCGGCACGCAGTATTTCTATCAGTCCAACGCACGATGCCACACGATGGTCGTGGGAGTAATCGAAGTGGGCCGTGAAATCGCAATCAGCAGCGTGCATGGGCTGACGAGCTTGAGCATTGGTGGAATACAGAAGCTTGGAACGGAATCGACATTCACCTCGAAGCGTTATTTCCCAAAGTTGAGCAGCAGCGATTTTGGGCGCAGTCGTTTGATGCCTTGGCTTGGAAGTGTTTTCACCGTCGTTGGGGCAATCAAGACAATGAAACATGGCAAGTCGGCTTCATTTTCGGCTGCCACGCCGTGTCGTTGATATTGACACGCTTGGTTTGGAAAGTGGATCAGAATGGTTTCTTAGCCCTACTGATTCTGATGGCGTACTACCGGACTTGATGCGTTTGCAAATGTAATCTGGCTCGATGCCGACGCCGCACGAATTCCGAAATCAAGGCTTGTAAAAAACGAGGATCATTGGGATTACTCAGTTCGCGACTCCTTCCTGCCGCCGCTGCTGCAGCAGATACAGGCACGCCATGCGGATCACCAGGCCGTTGCTGACTTGATCGAGAATGACTGAGTGCGGGCCATCGGCGACTTCCGGCGTGATCTCGACACCGCGATTGATCGGGCCGGGGGCGAGGATCAGGACATCGGATTTCGCTCGGCGGATGCGGTCGCCGTTCATGCTGAAGAAGTGGGCGTATTCGCGGATTGATGGGAAGAACGCGCTGCGTTGTCGTTCAAACTGAATTCGCAGCAAGTTGATGCAGTCGCACTCGCCGAGGATTTCGTCGAGGTTGTTCGAGACTTCGACGCCGAGCCGCTCGACGTGTGCAGGGATCAACGTCGATGGGCCGCAGACGATGACTCGCGCACCGAGTTTCTTCAGGCCCCAGATGTTCGACCGCGCGACGCGGCTGTGCAGGATGTCGCCGACCAGGGCGACGGTCAGGCCGGCCACTTTGTCGCGATGTTGCCGGATCGTGAAGATGTCGAGCAGGCCTTGCGTCGGATGCTCGTGAGTCCCGTCGCCCGCGTTGAGCACACTCGCTTTGAGCAGCTTCGACAACAAATGCGGAGCACCCGACGTGCTGTGTCGCACGACAACTTGATCGACTCCCATCGCTTCGATGTTCTGAGCCGTGTCGTAAAATGTTTCCCCTTTCGACAGGCTGCTGGTCGAGGCGGTGAAGTCCACCGTGTCGGCACTCAGCCGTTTGGCCGCGAGGCTGAAGCTCGTCTTGGTGCGGGTGGACGGCTCGAAGAACAGATTCGCGACGACGGTTCCTTTGAGGGAACTTAATTTCGTCTCACCCTCGGCAGCCAGCCGTTTGAATTCAGCGGCCTGATCCAAAATAAGAGTGATTTCGTCGGCGGAAAGCTCTTCCAAACCGAGCAGATGTTTCTTGGTCCAACGCACCCCAGCAGCGGCCGAAGCAGTCGCGATGGTCATGGGCGATCAAGTCCGACAAGAGGCAAAGAGCAAAGTTCGGCGGGACTGTACCGACCGCGCACGCTCGCTTCAATCAACGAATCTAAGGATCGACATCGAGCACAAGTGGGTTAGAAACATAGTCTGCGGCGGAGGATCATCACAGAGACACGGAGGCACAGAGAAATGCTGATTTCGATTCGTTAGTTGCCTTCCATTCTTCTTATTGTCGGCGTCGTGGGCCGCGTTGATCGGGCGGGCCATTTGGTGGCGGTGGGCGGCGCGGGTCTAGGACTTCTTGGAGCCAGTCGCGAAGGTCAATCGACAGATTTTGCATTAGTGGTCGGACTTCTCGATCGGCCAGTCGGCGCGCTTCTGCGTGGTTGCCGGTCAGCCCTTCGGCCAGGGCAAGTCCAGCCCACGCGGCGGCCAACGTGTTCGGCGGCGGAGCAGCACGCGAGTCGATGATCTCGCGAC
>JAYUFI010000180.1:0-2565 GCA_043738805.1 Planctomycetaceae bacterium
CTTGATTGAGTTGATGAAATCGAAGGCCCGGTTGTTCCTGCGAAACGCCTCGGCGTGAGGCGCGTGATGGATCGCGAACTGGAAAAACTCGTTGGGGACCGAGCTGAAGGCCATTGCGAATATTGTCGTTTACCGACGCTGGAATGGCTGCGATTTCAGTTTGACCACATCATTGCGGAAAAGCATCACGGCCCCACCGACAAAGACAACTTGGCGTTGTCGTGCTTCCACTGCAACAGCTTCAAAGGTCCAAATATCTCCGGCGTCGATCCGCTGACCGGAAAAATCACCCGGCTGTTTCATCCGCGCCGCGATGCGTGGGACAAGCACTTTGAATGGAATGGCGTCCTACTGGTCGGCAGATCGCCGATTGGCCGAACCACGATCGATGTTTTGCGAATCAATCATCCGCGCATGGTTCAACTCCGCCGAACACTGCGGGAAGAGGGAGTCATTTGAACCGCGAATGGACCATCGTCTGGAATGTTGATCGACTGACTCAGACGGCGCGTGAGGCCGATGTGATTTCGACTCGAATCCATCTCGATCGCAGTGGACTGCTCGACGCGGATGACTTCGAGAAGTATTTTGGTAGCGCCTCAAGCCGAACACGGCGGGCAACTCAACTTCAAAGCAAGTGAACGATCATGTTTCTCAACGCTCAAGCATCTCGGCGCGAAATGCTGCTCCGCGCCGGTGCCGGCTTCGGCGCACTCCCGTTGTCGTGGTTATTGCAGTCAACGCTGAGTGCGGCCGAGTCCGACAACTCTTCCTCCGCGTCCGCTCACAGCGCAAAAGTTCCGCATCGGTTTGGGCGGGCGAAGTCGGTCATCTTTCTCTTTATGGAAGGGGGGCCGAGCCACATCGACACGTTCGATCCGAAGCCGAAGCTCAATGAGTGGGCGGGGCAAAAGCTGCCGCCGAGTTTTAAGCCGGTGATTTTGTCGATGGGGGAGGTGGATGCTCCGCTGTTTCCGTCGAAGCGGAAGTGGGCTCAGTACGGACAGAGCGGGTTGTGGGTCAGCGATTGGTTGCCTCACACGGCCGAGTGCATCGACGACATCGCGGTCGTGCGGTCGTGTTGGACGAACGGCATCAATCATTCGGGGGGCGTCTGCCAGATGAACACCGGCGTGACGATCGCCGGGCGGCCGTCGTTGGGGGCGTGGGTCAGCTATGGGCTCGGCACCGAGAACCAGAACATGCCGGCGTTCGTCGTGCTGCAAGACGGCAAGGACGAAGTCGTCAACGGGCCACGCAATTGGGGATCGGGATTCATGCCGGCGGTCTATCAGGGAGTGCGGCTGCAAAGCGGCAAGACGCCGATCCCGAATCTCGATAATCCCGAAGGAGTGAACTCGGAGCAGCAGCGCGGCAAGCTCGATTTCCTCACGCAGCTCAACCGGCAACACGCCGCCAGCCGGCCGCAGCAGACGGAACTGGATGCTCGCATTCAGGCGTATGAGCTGGCGTTTCGGATGCAGGCGTCGGCTCCGGAAGCGGTCGATCTGTCGCAAGAGTCCGCCGACACGCAGTCGCTGTACGGCATCGATCAGAAAGAGACCGAGACGTTCGGCCGCATGTGCCTGCTGTCTCGGCGGCTGGTCGAGCGGGGCGTCCGCTTCGTGCAGTTGTATTCCGGCAGCGGCAGCAAGTGGGACGCTCACAAAGGGATCGAAGCGAATCACTCGAAGCTGTGCCGAGCGACCGATCAACCGATCGCCGGCCTGCTGCGCGATCTGAAGCAACGCGGGTTGCTCGACGAAACGCTGGTGATCTGGGGCGGTGAGTTCGGCCGCACTCCGATGAGCGAACAAGGGGACGGCCGCGATCACAATCCCTACGGCTTCACGATGTGGTTCGCCGGCGGCGGAGTCCGCGGCGGCCAAACGATTGGCACGACCGACGAGATCGGCCTGCACGCGGTCGAGGATCGACTGCACGTCCACGACTTGCACGCGACGGTGCTCGCGTCGATGGGCGTCGATCACATGGAGATGGTCTACAAGCACAAAGGCCGGCCGGAACGCGCGACGATCAACGAGGGTGTCGTCTGCAAGAAGCTGTTCGGGTGACGGCTCTTAAACCCGCGAGTCTTCGATCCGCGCTGCAGTTCGGCGGACATGTTTCCCTTGCAAGCAGTCATTCACAACGCGGGCGCACTGGGGAATTCCTTAATTCTCTGTTTCGTGGTATTGGCCATCGGACATCGGCTGTCGCATCGCAAAGTCTCAGTAGATCGAGTCCAATGATCGCCATGACCACCCCCGAACGCCATCTTGAAGAGCAGTTGACCCAGGCATGACCAACGAAACCGTCTCCGACCTCTCCTACGCCGACACACTCTGGAAAGCCGCCGACGCTCTTCGCGGTCAGGTTGATGCTGCGGAGTACAAGCACGTCGTCCTTGGCCTGCTCTTCCTCAAATACATCTCCGATAGCTTTCAGTCGCGTCGCGACGAACTGGAAGCCGAGCTGACCAAGGACGGCATCAAGCCCGCCCAGATCGAAAGCCTGCTCGAATCCCGCGACGAGTACACCGCCGAGCGCGTCTTCTGGGTTCCG
>JAYUFI010000181.1:0-17908 GCA_043738805.1 Planctomycetaceae bacterium
CTCCGACCAATGGGGCTACAAACCGCTCGACCGCGAACACCCCACCGAGGTCTACGACATCCACGCCACGATCCTGCACCTGCTGGGCATCGACCACACCAAGCTCACCGTCCGCCACAACGGCATCGACCGCCGCCTCACCGACGTGCATGGGCATGTGATCGGCGAGATCATCGCGAGTTGAAGCTGCACTGTTTGGCGTGGTCTCTGGGTTGAGCTTCTTCGTAGCAGGATGAATTCGTGACTGATGTTTGAGCCGCTATTGTCTCTCGTTGTCAGCCGTCGTCACCCGATACTACCATGTGCCTGCATCGGACCTGCCTGATGTGTCCCCGATGACTCCCACCTGATTCCTCCCGCCTTCCGAGTTCCCACCATGCTGAATTTTTTCGGATCGAAGAAGACGTTGTGCGATGGGATGACTCGTCGCGACATGCTCAAGGTCGGAGCGTTGACGGTCGGCGGGTTGACGCTGACGGATGTTCTGCGAGCAGAACAAGCGGCCGGAAAGAAATCAGCGAAGTCCGTGATCATGGTCTACATGTGCGGAGCTCCCGGTCATCAGGACATGTATGACTTAAAAATGAACGCTCCGGCGGAGATTCGGGGTGAGTTCCGGCCAATCCCGACGAACGTGCCGGGCATCGAGATTTGCGAGCACATGCCGCGTATGGCGGCGATCATGGACAAGCTGGTGCCGTTGCGGTCGGTCTATGGGTCGCCGGACGGGGATCACGATTCGTTCATCTGTTACACCGGCCGCTCGAAGCGGCAGCAGCCTCCGGGCGGTTGGCCGTCGGTCGGTTCGACGGTGTCGAAGGTGCTTGGCCCACGCAGCAAGTCGGTGCCGCCGTTCGTCGGTCTTTCGCCGGACACCGGGCATCCGCCGTATGGCTCGCCAGGGTTGCCGGGCTTTCTGGGAATTTCACATGCAGCGTTCCGTCCGTCAGGACCGGGGCGAGCCGACATGGTGCTCAACGGAATTGATGCGACTCGGCTGGGTGATCGCCAAGCGTTGCTGGCGTCGGTCGATCAAATCCGCCGCGAGGTCGATGCGTCGGGGACGATGATCGGCATGGACTCGCTCGCTCGGCAGGCGTTCGAGATTCTGACGTCGAGCAAGCTGGTCGATGCGCTCGACCTGTCGAAAGAAGACGCGGTGACTCGCGAGCGGTACGGCAAAGGGGACACGAAGAACTTCGGCGACGGAGCACCTCGGAACCTCGAACATTTTTTGATGGCTCGCCGATTGGTCGAAGCGGGTGCTCGCGTGGTGACGCTGAACTTCGGCCGCTGGGATTTCCACAGCGACAACTTCAACGGCATGAAGAACACGCACCTGCCGCCGTTCGATCAAGGCTTGTCGGCATTGATCGAGGACTTGCACGCTCGCGGCTTGGCCGACGACGTGATGGTCTGCGCGTGGGGTGAGTTCGGTCGCACGCCGCGCATCAACGCTGACGCCGGACGCGATCACTGGCCGCAAGTCGGCGGCGCAGTGCTGGCCGGCGGCTGCATCCGCGCGGGGCAAGTGATCGGCGCGACCGATCGGCTCGGTGCCGAAATCGCCGAACGCCCGATCCACTTCGCCGAAGTGATCGCCACGCTGTATCAGCACCTGGGCATCGACTTGGAAACGAAGCTCAACGATCTGGCCGGTCGCCCGCAGTATGTCGTCGAGGGAAAGAAGCCGCTGCCGGAATTGGTGTGACGTCTTCCGTAGCTCAGTTGCTCCGCAACTGAGATTCCCAATACGTCGCCGATCCCAAAGAAACGTGACATCGGGAGTCAGACCGTCATCGGGAGTCGATTGGAATGCGAGTCGCGGGAGCGACTCGCCTACGTTTATGCCGCTTAGCCGCGTCCTCCGCCCATTTCGCGCATGCGGTTTTGTTTTGGCGGGACGATCAACTGAATGTGTTCGCGGCCGAGCAGGTCGTGAAGCTGCGACTGCATTTCGGTGCTGCAGCTCACTTTGAATTGGCTCGGCGTCCCCAGGACATAGCGGAAATGTTGCTGAGCGTCGTTCGGGTCGGGCGTGTCGATGATCAGGATGACGTCGGTCTTGCCGGGGAATGTTTCGAGGATCTGCTTCGCGCGAGTCATGTCCCGTTCGCTATGTAAACCGCGTTTGAAGTTGATCGCGATCTGGCTCGTGAAATTCTTGTCCGCCTCTTCGACGGTCAGCAGTTGATTGACGATGACGTTCGGTTCGCGGCTGCGGCGGTCGACTTTCCCTTTGAGGAACACGACCGCTTCGGGCTGCACCTTCTCCCCCAGCCGAGCGTAATCTTCGGGCCACATGATGCAGCGCACGATGCCGCTCGGATCTTCGAGATCGAAGTTGACGTACTTGCTGTGTCCGTTGCGGCTCGGCTTTTTGGTCTGAGCTTTCTTGATGCTGGTGATCATGCCGCCGAGCAACACCTCGGTGCCGTCTTCCAGATCGCCGAGTTGTTTGTTGTTGTGCGTCGCGTGCTTGTCGAGCTTGTCCGCAAACTGCGTCAGCGGGTGATTGGTCAGATAGAAGCCGATGACCTCTTTCTCGGCGGCCAGTTTTTGCGAGTGCGTCCAATCGGGAGCTTCCGGCAACAGGCCGCTGTTGGCCGGCGCACCCGGTGCCGCCGCCGGTGCGGCAGGTTCGTCGTCTCCGCCGAACAGACTCTTTTGCCCGCGCTGTTTGTCCTTCTGCATCGCCGCCGCGCCTGCGACCGCTCGTTCGACAGCGGCCATGTGCTGCGCTCGGTTCGGGCCGAGCGAATCGAGGGCACCCGCTTTGATGAGGATTTCCAGCGATCCCTTTTGCAGCACCTTCGGGTCGATCCGTTCGGTCAAGTCGAAGATGTCTTTGAACGGCCCGTTCGCCTGACGCTCCGCCGCGATCGCCGCAACGACCGGCCCACCGAGCCCCTTGATCGCCCCCATGCCAAAGCTGACTTCATTCTCACCAACAACCGCGAACTCCGCCTCCGACGTGTTGATGTCGGCGGGAACGATCTTGATCTTCATCCGCCTCGCATCGTCGGTGTGTTCCGAGATCCGTTCCGAGTCTTCCATGCCGCAGGTCAACAACGCGGCCATGAATTCAGCGGGGTAATGCGCTTTGAGATACGCCGTCTGATACGAGACGGCTCCGTAGGCGGTCGAATGTGACTTATTAAAGCCATACCCCGCGAACTTCTTGATCAGCTCGAACAACTCGGTCGCCACTCGCTCCGAGACGCCTCGTTCGACTGCCCCTTTGACATACTCCTCAAAGTAGCTGGAGATGGTCTTTTCTTTTTTCTTGCTGATCGCCTTGATGCACTTGTAGGCGTCGGCCAATTCGATGCCGCCGACGCGGTTCAAGATCCGCATCACCTGCTCTTGATAGACCATCACGCCGTAGGTCTCTTCGAGCACCGCGTCGACCAGCGGATGCACTTTGTTCGGCGCTTTGCGACCGTGCTTCACGTCGACATAGTCCATGACCATGCCCCCTTCCAGCGGGCCGGGGCGGTACAGCGCGGAAGTCGCGATGATGTCGGCGAACTTATCGGGCTTCATCTTAGTTAGAAGATCGCGAATGCCGCCGGACTCAAACTGGAACACACCCTTCGTCTCGCCGCGCTGCAACAACTCGTAAGTCGCCTGATCGTCGAGCGGCAACTTGATCGGGTTGATGTCGAGCCCGCGATGCTTCTTCACGTTCTTCACGGCCTTGTACAAGATCGTGAGGTTTCGCAGGCCCAGAAAGTCCATCTTCAGCAGGCCGGCCTTCTCGACGTGCGGGCCGTCCCACTGCGTGATGACGTCTTCTTTGCCGGTGATGGTTTGCAGCGGAATGTAGTTGTCGATCGGCGCGTCGCTCACCACGACCCCCGCCGCGTGCGTCCCCGCGCTACGAGTCAGTCCTTCCAGCTTCTGCGCGATATCCAGCAGCTTGTGAATCTCCGGATCGCCGTCATATGCCTCTTTGAGTTCGGGGCTTTGCTGGATCGCGTCTTTCAACTTGATGTTGAGTTCATCCGGCACCGACTTTGCAATCTGATCGACGCGAGCCAGCGGAATTCCGAGCGCTCGGCCGACGTCGCGAATTGCCAGCTTGGCCTTGAGCGTGCCGAACGTTCCAATCTGACAAACGTTCTCACTGCCATATTTTTGCTTGGTGTAGTCGATGACCTTCTGCCGGCCGTCGCGGCAGAAGTCGATGTCGATATCCGGCGGCTCGGTGCGGCTGGCGTCGAGGAATCGCTCGAACAGCAAGTCGTACTTCAGCGGGCAGACGTGACTGAGTCCCAGCAGATACGCGACGATCGCCCCGCACGCCGATCCGCGAGCCCCGCAAGGGATGTCGTTCTCTTCGGCGAATCTGACGAAGTCCCACACGATCAGGAAGTACGACGAATACCCCATCTTGTCGATGATGGCGAGTTCCAGGTTCAGCCGATCGCGATGCGCGTCGGTCAGTTCTTCCGGTGTGTATCGCGTCGTCATCCGCTCCTCGCACAATTTGCGGAGGTACTCGGTGTCGGTCAGCCCATCCGGCGGAGCGAACTTCGGGTAATGCTTGGGGTTCTTATCGAGTTGAATATCAACGCGGTCGGCGATGACCTGCGACATCTTCACCGCTTCATCAAACCCCGGAAACGCCGCATACATCTCTTCCGGCGAGCGGACATAGAACTGATCGCAGTCCATCCGCATCCGCTTCTCGTCGTTGACCGTCGTGTGAGTGCTCACGCACAGCAACACGTCGTGAGCGGCGGCATCTTCCTTGTTGAGGTAGTGCGCATCGTTCGTCGCCACCAGCGGCAACCCAAACTCCCGCGCGAGGTCCACCGTTCCCTCCATGCAGTCCTTCTGAATCTGCAATCCGGCGTTCTGAATCTCCATGTAAAAGCGATCGCCGAAGGTCTTCACATACCACTCGATCAACCGCCGAGCGTCATCCATGCGACCGCCGAGAATGTGCTGCGACAACTCCGACGCCGCGCACCCGGAAAGGCAAATCAACCCTTCGCTGTGAGCCGTCAGCGTCTCCTTGTCGATGCGCGGCCGGTAATAAAACCCTTCGAGATACGCCAGCGACGCCAGCTTCACGAGGTTGAAGTACCCGGTCTTATTCATTGCCAGCAACGTCAGATGAAAGCTCGCTTCTTTCATCTTCGTCGCCCCGCGATCGCGGCGATTGCCGGGCGCGATATAGGCTTCGTAGCCAATGATCGGCTTGACCCCCGCGTCCTTGCACAGGCCGTAGAACTCAAACGCCCCGTAAAGATTCCCGTGATCGGTGATCGCCACCGAGTTCATCCCCTCGGCCTTCACCTTGGCCACGAGATCCGGCAACCGATTCGCTCCGTCGAGCATCGAAAACTGCGAATGACAATGCAGATGAGCAAACGGACGCGGCGCATTCATGAGCGGCTCCTTCCAAGTTCGTAGCCCCGACGAAAGTGCGTCAGGATCAAGTTCGGGCGAAGTTTAGTTGCCCGATGAAAGAGTCGCACGCCACGGAGACGCCACTGGGCTCGTGCTGAAGACCGCGAGTAATCACTCTCCAAACGAGAGGAAGTCCCCCACGGGAAATTGCCGACCGTCTACTTCGACGATATCGCCTGCAACAATTTTTCGTCGGCGTCGAGTTTCCATTTCGCCGTTCACGCTCACTTCACCGTTCTGGATCATGAGCTTGGCATGACCGCCGGTTTCCGCGATCAAACTCAATTTGAGAAATTGATCGAGACAAATTTTGTTCGGCTCAGGTTGAAACTCGTTTTCGGTCATGTGGAGCGCCTTCGTTGTTGTGTTGAAAGGTGTTTTACTGCGAACCCCCGCAGAACGCGAAGTAGGTCAGAATTCGCGTCGTAGTCACGCTTGCCAAGAACGCGAGCGAGCGGCAATCGCGCCGCAGTGATGCTGAGCCGGTTCACTTCATGCTCGTCAGTGAGATCTAACGGAGATGGCACACGGCAAGGTACGCCGTGCGTCGGCAATTCAGCTTCGCTCTTGCCGCTCTGGCGCTCAATCCCTTTACTCTCCCGCGAATGACACTTGAACGGTTTGGACACGAGATGTTCCGACTGCGTACTCCCCCGAAAGAACAAGCTCCGAAATCTCCCACACGTTTTGTTTTGCGAGCCAACTTCGCATGAAAATACCGACGCAGTTTTTGGAACGACTCTCAGAGCTCATGACGCCGACAATCTGCTGTGCGTTCATCATTCACTTGGTCGTGTTCGTCATGCTGTGGATGGCGTATCGCCACAACCTGCGGACGATCGCACAAACGCTGGAAGATTTCACGCGCGGACTGCGGCATCGGAGCGTGCTCGACCGGAACGTGTATCTGTCTGATCAGATCGAAGCATTTCTGACTGACGTGAAAGACGCGTTGGACACACCGGCTCGCGCGGACGATCGGCAGCAGTTGGCCGTGCGGATGAGTATTCTTGATGAGAAGCGGCGTTACCTGCACGCACTTCGCTTTGAAACGATCTTTAATGTTTGGCGTTCGATGATCGAAACTTATCCGCTGGCCGGAATGCTCGGCACGATCTTGGCCATTGGTGCGGCCTTGCAAGAAGGCAGCAAAACCGGCGGGGCGAGCGTCGGTTCCATCGTGCGGCATTTTGGCGAATCGATTTGGGCGACGTTCGCGGGCTTGGCGGCAGCAGTCGTGTTGATCTTCTTAAATAGTTGGATCGAGCCGGCATTCACGCGGCTCTCCGAAAGTCGCGGGCAAGTGCGTGATCTGATTGCTCGTGCGAAACGTGAGTTGGCGATCTCGCTCTCTGGCGGAGGTCCGGCGGCGGGAGGTCCAACATGACGATGCCGCGTCGCAAAATCACGTTGCAGTTGGTTCCGCTGTTGGACCTGATGTTGGTCGTGCTCTTCTTGCAGTTCATGGAGATGAGCGAACTGACCCGCAAGCAAGAAGAGGCGGCGGCTCAAGCAGTCACCGACATCGAACAGCAACGCGAAGAACTCAAAGCCGAACGAGCGTCGATCACAGAAGAGCGTCGCGAAGCCGAACAGGTTGTCGAAAAAGCGTTCGATCAACGGGACTTAGTCGGGCAATTGGCGGCGGAGCTATTCAATCTGCCAGATGCCACGATCGAACGATTGCTCAAACAACGGTTTCCAGAAGATCCGCCCGATGCTGATGAGATCGCCACGATGCAGCAAGAGTTTCACAAGCTCAAAGGTCGCCGTGGGCAAGAAGTGGTCAAGCACTTGTTGACGTTTAATGAAATCCGTAAACGCTGCGATGTTTGGGAGCTGTATGTCTCCGAGTCGGGAGTCACGACATTGAAGGCCGGAGCGGACGATGGTTCGTTCCGCGCGGAAACGCCGGAAGCATTCTCGGCTCGACTGTTTGATCGTTATCGAATGCTGCCTCAACCGAAGAGCTTGGTTTTGGTCGTACTGTCGTATGGCGATGTGCGTGCCTCGACCTACGAAGCGGCCTTGAATGGATTGCCGCTGGCCATTGACCGCTTGCAAACGGACGCGGCTGGCAGAACTCGTTTCGAGTATGCAGTGCTCGGCTATGATCCCCAGCGACCGAGCAGTCGATGATGTTTCCCGTAGACCGGTTTTCCAAACCGGTCTTTTCTCGAACGTTCAATGCGCGAGATTATTCCGCATCTCGCTGAGACACAACATTTGAGTGACCTCGCGAACGCCACTCACTCGCGCGTCGTGCTTCAAGAAAACCGCAAAGGAGCTGCCGATGGCTCGCATGATTCCTCGAAAACGAACAATCTTGGGCGGCACGCTCGCCATTGGATTGGTCGCGGGTGTTTATCTCTCTGGAATGCTGCCGCATTTGGGAAGTGGTATCGGCTTGGGAACCGGAGGTGACGGGGTTCTCGGCCTGCCCGAAAAGCAAGACGTTTTGGTGAGCACCGGCGACGACGTCAAAAAGTCTGCGACCGTACATGACGAGAGCGATGATGTTGACAAAGGCAAGCAGCCCAAACCGCGCCGGACTGATGCGGCTCCCTCAGATGACGTCCTCACGATTCTTGTCGAAGACCGCCATTACGCGGTCTGGCGAAAGACTCGCAAAGGAAACGGCTACTTCCCTGCTGATCTGGAAAAGCTCGTTGATCTAGCACTCAAAGCTCAGCCAAACGACGACGGCATTCGAGTTCGCATCCTCCGCAGCACATCCGCGCGGATCACCGCCTGGAAAGCACTGCAAGCCGGACTTGTTGAAGCAGGCATCCCGGCGGAGTCGATTATTGTGCCGAAGGACTTGGTGGATTAGGCCGCGCTTCCGTAGCACGGTTTTCCAAACCGTGTGCATCCCGGCGGCGCGATTTGAACAATCATGCCGGTTGTCATTCGCTTGCTCACAAACTGGTTCTTCAGTCCCGCTCGCCTGTCGCATTCGAGGCTGAGCGAGTTACAGTGTTCGATGAAGTACTTCGTTTGATGGGCACTCTTGTCCGTCAAAGATCAATCGACGGGCAAGAGTGCCCGTCCTACAAAAATGCTGATCGAGCTACTTGGTTGGGAGACGAGCGATGTCGGATGCCAGACTGCGAATGAATCACCAACATGCGATCGGAATCTCTCGGCGCGAGCTGTTGCAGGTTGGATATTCGGGGTTGATGGGAGTTGGCTTGTCGCAGATCTCCGGGCAGCAGGCCAGTGCGGTGAATGAGAGTGCGGTCGGCGGTCGAGTGTCACAGAAACCAAAGTCGCTGGTGATCGTCTTTTTGACCGGCGCGGCGAGTCATCACGACACGTTCGACATGAAGTTGGACGCTCCCGCCGAGATCCGCGGTGAGTTCAAGCCAATCGCGACATCGGTTCCTGGCTATCAGATTTGTGAGCACCTTCCGAAGCTGGCCGAGCGGGCTCATCGGTACTCGATCGTCCGTTCGCTGTCGCACGGGGACAACAATCATTTGATGTCGACGCATCACGTGCTCACCGGCGAGAAGCAGCCCGGCGGTTTCTTCGACAAAGTCGCGTCGCGCGATGACTGGCCGAGCTACTCGTCAGCGTTGCAATACCTGCGGCCCAGCAGCAACGGCGTTCCCTGCGGCGTGAACCTGCCGACCTTTTTGCAAGAAGGCCCGCTGACTTGGCCAGGACAGCACGCCGGATTCCTCGGCCCGAACTTCGATCCCTGGCAAGTCACCGGCGACCCGGCGAAAGCCGACTTCCGAGTCGATGCGTTGTCGCTGTCGCCCGGCATTGATGTCAGTCGCTTGAGCCGTCGGCATTCGTTGCTGAGCGAGGTCAACCGCCAACAAGTCATGCTCGGCGAGGCCGCGCAATCGTTGCGTTTGCAGAGCGATCAAGAGCACGCGATCTCGTTGCTCACTTCCAGCAAGTTGTCGGAAGCGTTTCAGCTCAATCGCGAACCCGACGCCGTGCGCGATCGTTACGGTCGCACGACCACGGGGCAGTCGTTGTTGCTGGCTCGACGGTTGATTCAATCGGGCGTGCGCGTCGTGCAGACGAACATCGGTCGCGTGCAGAACTGGGACAATCACGGAGCGATCTTCCCCACGCTGAAGGACCGGTTGCTCCCGCCGCTCGATCAAGGTGTCGCCGCGTTGCTGGATGACTTCGAGTCGATGGGGCTGCTCGAAGACACGATGGTGATGATGCTGGGCGAGTTCGGTCGCACGCCGAAGATCAACGCTCAAAAGGGTCGTGATCACTGGGGACCATGCTTCTTCGGACTCTTCGCCGGAGCCGGAGTTCGCCCCGGTCAGGTGATTGGTCGCTCGGACGACATCGGCGCGTACCCGGTCACGCGAGCCTTCTCACCGAACGACGTCGCCGCGACGGTTTATCACGTGCTGGGGATTCCGCTGGACACCGAAGTCCGCGACCGACTGAATCGCCCCGTGCGGTTAAATCGCGGCGAGGTGATCGAATCGCTCTTCAGCGGCGCGGCAGTGTGATGGGCGGTTGCTGGCGCGGCTGATGGGAAGAATGCGACTCATGGGAGTAATGAGGTTCGTCGGTCATCAATCTCATTCTTCCCATCAATCCCATGAAATAGCCGTCGAACGCCTCACTCGCCTCGCGCAACCATGTCCAACAAATACCGCCCATAGCTGTTGTTCTTCATGGGCTCCGCCAGCGTGCGGACTTGGTCGTTGCCGATCCATTTCATCCGCCAGGCGATTTCTTCGGGGCAGGCGATCTTCAAGCCTTGCCGAGTTTCCAAGACGCTGACGAACGTGCTCGCCTCGATTAACGATTCGTGAGTTCCGGTGTCGAGCCATGCCGTTCCACGACCGAAGATCTCGACGGACAATTCACCGCGTTCCATGTAGACGCGGTTGAGGTCGGTGATTTCCAGTTCGCCACGCGGTGAGGGCTTCAGCGATTTGGCATACTCGCAGACGTGACGGTCATAGAAGTACAAGCCGGTGACGGCGAAGTTCGACTTCGGCTGCTTCGGTTTCTCTTCAATGCTGATCGCTTTGCCGGTCGAGTCCAATTCGACGACGCCGTATCGCTCCGGGTCACGGACGTGGTACGCAAACACCGTCGCACCGGTGTCGCGTTCGGTCGCACTCTGCAACTGTTGCGAAAGCTGATGACCGTAGAAAATGTTGTCGCCCAGGATCAAGCACGCCGGATCGCCGGCCAGAAACTCCTCGCCGATCAAAAACGCTTGCGACAGTCCGCCGGGATTCGGTTGCTCGGCGTACTCGAACGTCATGCCCCACTTGGAGCCGTCTCCCAGCAATCGCCGATACAGCGGCAAATCGTGCGGCGTGCTGATGACAAGGATATGCCGCAACCCGGCCAGCATCAGCGTGGCAAGCGGGTAATAAACCATCGGCTTATCAAACACGGGGAGCAACTGCTTGCTGATGACCTGCGTCGCCGGATACAGCCGAGTTCCCGAACCGCCCGCGAGAATAATCCCTTTGCGAATGCTCATAACGTTTCCTGATAGTTTTGAAGTGCGTCACGGGTTCTTCGCACGGCGCGCGAGTGATGCTTGATTGCACAACTCGCTCATTCGTCGTGTTCGTATTGTGGTTTGTAACTGATCGACTCATCGTGGCCAGGGAGTTCCGTGACATCAGCGGTTCTTCCGTGCCTTCCGCGAAATCCGTGTCCAACATCTTCCACCGCAATGCAATTGGACACGGATTTCACGGAGGACACGGAGACGTACAACGAAACATCGTTCTCTGACGATCCATTATTTCCGAGCGACGGTACTCGCTCCGTCATCGGGAAGTTATTTCGCTTTCGATCTTGAATGCAATTGGCTTTGTGATTTCCCATCGCTGGCTCGGCTGCGCGCGACTGCTAGAATCCCGCCCGACTTCAACCGATCAAAACATCGCCCTCTACAAGACATGCCCCAGGAGGCTTTCGTGCGCTGGTCCAAGACTTTAATTCCGACGATGAAGGAAGTACCGGCTGATGCGGAAATTCCCAGCCATCAATTGATGTTGCGAGCGGGCCTGATCCGGCAGCTCATGGCCGGGAGCTACACGTACTTGCCGCTGGGTTACAAGGCTCTGCGTAAGGCGGAAGCGATCGTCCGCGAAGAAATGGAAGCGGCCGGTGGCATCGAAATTCACATGCCCGCTCTGCAACCGATCGACTTGTTTGAGCGAACTGGTCGGCGCGAAGCATTCGGCAATGTCTTGTTTCAGTGGGAGCAACGGCGCGGCGGCGGTCGTGTTCAATTCGCTCTCGGCCCGACTCACGAAGAAGTCGTCACCGATCTCGTCAGTAAACACATCAGCAGCTACCGCCAGTTGCCGATCAACCTGTTTCAGATTCAAACGAAATTCCGCAACGAAGAGCGGCCTCGCTTCGGCGTCTTGCGGACCAGCGAATTCCTGATGAAGGACGCTTACAGCTTTCACGCGAATGTCGAATCGCTCAACGACACCTACAAGGCGATGTACCGCGCGTACTGCCGTATCTTCGCACGCTGCGGCGTCGAGTACTTGCCGGTCGAAGCGGAGAGCGGGCCGATAGGCGGCGATGCGTCACACGAATTCATGTGCCCGGCTAACAACGGCGAGGACCGCATCGTCCACTGTCGCAAAACGGGTTATGCCGCAAACCTCGAACGGGCCGACACCGGACGGACTCAGCCGTCGTTGGAAACGTCCGCCGAGGCGAAGCCGATCACCAAGTTGCACACGCCGAACGTCGGTTCGATCGAAGCGGTCTGCAAGTTTTTGAAGTGCAAGCCGCCGCGGATGATCAAGACGTTGATTTACTCCGCCGACGATAAGCCGGTCGCCGTGCTGATTCGCGGCGATCACGAAGCCAACGAAGGGAAGATCCGCCGGGCGCTCGGTGTGACCAAGCTGGAGATGGCGACGCCCGAAGTGATCCTGCAAGTGACCGGCGCGCCCGTCGGTTTCGCCGGGCCGGTCGGTATCAAGTGCCCGATCATCGCCGACCACGACATCCCGCTGATCCTCAATGCGATCACCGGGGCGAATGAGGCGGACCAGCATCTCACGAACGTGAATGTGGGCCGCGATTATTCGCTGGAGAAAACGTTCGACCTGCGCAACGCCGTCGCGGGCGATCCCAGTCCGCGCGGCGAAGGGACGCTCGAATTGGTCCACGGCATCGAGATCGGCCACGTCTTCAAGCTGGGAACGAAATACTCGATCTCGCTGGACGCGTACTTCTCCGACGAGAAGGAGCAGCGGCATCCGATCATCATGGGCTGCTACGGCATCGGCGTGAACCGCATCATCGCCGCGCTGGCCGAAACGAAGAACGACGAAAACGGTTTGATCTGGCCACTGTCGGTCGCACCGTATGAAGTGGTCGTCATCCCGTTGCAAGAAGAAGCGACGGTGGTCGAAGCGGCCGAATCGGTCTACTCACAGCTTCGGCAATCGGGTGTCGACGTGCTGCTCGACGACCGCGCTCAACGCGCCGGCGTGAAGTTCAAAGACGCCGATCTCATCGGTTTCCCACTCCGAGTCGTCATCGGTGGCAAGGGTCTGCAAGAAGGCTTGATTGAACTCAAGTGGCGCACCGCTACCGAACCGATCAAAGTCCCCGTCGCTGACGCCGTGGCCACAATCCTCAAGCAACTTGCCGAACGACGTGCCGAGGAAGCAGCATCGGTTCCAAGTTGAGTTGCCCCGGCTTGTCCTCAATTCCGTAGGACGGGCACTCCTGCCCGTCGAATCCCATAACCAGACGGGCAAGAGTGCCCGTCCTACGAAACCTCGACCACTTGTGGAGCTGCGCTCGTCCTGACAACCGGTCTTTTCTGAACGCATTGAACGTCCTACAACTCCGGTCGAACACGCACTTGACACGGAGGTTCTCATGCGGAATTGGCGACGATTATTGGGACAAGGAACGTGGCTCGGTGCGGAATCGTTTCGCGGCCGGCGCGGGACAGGTAACTTTGTTTTCGACCGAGCGTTGCGGCTCGCGGCCGAGGTGCTGGAGCCTCGCTGTCTGCTGACCGACGCAACGGGCTTGGTCACCGAAGACGTCAACGGCGACATCCTCGTCGATGCGTCGCAGTGGGACGATGCCGGTCTGACGCTGCTGCGAGACGGCGACCTCGTGCATCTCGTCCGCACGGGTACAACGCAGGACGTCATCACTCCATTCGCCGCCGACGCCGCACACACTCTCTTTCTGCAAACTCCTGACGACTGGAATGAAATACGGTCACTCGATTTCGGTCCCGAAAACAATGACATCACTGTCAAATACAGCGGCTTACGAACCGCGACAATCTCAGAGTCAAATCTGTCAATTGTCATCACAAATCTAGAATGCAATATTCATTTCAGTGGCGGCGGAGGTGATGATCGAATCAAGGTCGTCTCAGAACTGCCGTCAGTGTGGGAGCCGATCTTGATCGATGGCGGTGATGGGAATGATGTTTTGATGGGTGGTGATGCCAGCGATTGGCTCGCCGGTGGTGCGGGCAACGATACCATCTTTGGTCAGAGTGGCTACGACTGGATCAGTGGCGGTCTGGGGGACGATGTCATTGATGGCGGTTTGAATCTCAATGGAGAATCGGAATTCAATTTTCTGTATGAAGAAGCGTTGAACATCACAAATCTCGACATACGCCTGACAACAAATTCGATGAAAGGGTTTGGAGACGATCGACTTGAGAATATCGAATACGCCAACATAACGATCGGCGCTCACAGCCGTATTGACGCTTCAGACTTTCCATTTGAGGTGTCGGCGGAAGCGCATGGTGGAAATTGTACGTTGATTGGTGGAGCGGGCGGGGATTATCTGTTTGCTAGCGATGGACACAATCTCGTGATCGGCGGAGCGGGCGATGACCAACTAGGCGCGCAGGGTGTTCAGGATTTGCTTATCGGTGGAGCAGGAGATGATGTTTTGTGCGGAGCCGATCTAGGCTCGGACACACTTGATGGTGGCTCCGGCAATGATTCGCTCTTCGACGCGGCTGGAAATGCTTGGAGCGGCAGCACTGAGTCAATGTTGGACGATAGCAACGCCAACGCTATGCAGACTCTCGTCGTCCCGGCTCCGGCTTACACACTGCTGAGTACACCACCGTCCAACACGCTGCTGGGCCAAGGTCTCAACGAACCGCGAGACGAAGGCGCGGCTCTGCCGGAGGCGCTCGTGACCGACGTGGCGCACCACGGCGATACCATTCCCAATTCCACTCAGACTCTCATCGTTGCGCCGGCCAACACGCTGCTGGGACAAGGTCTCAGCGAAGTGCGAGATGAGGGCGCGATGCTGCCGCAGACGCTCGTGGAGGACGCGGAATCCGATGACGGGAACCGCAGGCTGAGTGCGTTGGCCGACCAAGGCTTGAATCTTGCGGACACCGACGACTCGACCGAAACGAACCCGACCGCGTGGGACGAGTTGCTCACGAATCCGCTGCTCGTCAACGAACTGCTGCTCAGTGATGCGGACGCGTGAACGTAGCCGTCATCGCAGCAAGCTTGTGCAAATGGCGAACGGGTGGCGTCAGCCCTCTGGTTCTTACTCACTTTTGGTAGCCACGGTTGCCAGACCGTGGGATTTTGGCGGCAATTTCGCTGTCCCCACGCTCTGGCGAGCGTGGCTACGAAGTAAAGTACCAAGGAGCTGACGCCGCCTCGTTCGCTTACGCCACGATGTTCTGCACCACTTTGCCATGTACGTCGGTCAGACGGTAATCGCGGCCTTGGAAGCGGTACGTCAGCCGTTCGTGATCGAAGCCCAGCAAGTGCATGATCGTGGCTTGCAGGTCGTGAACGTGGACCTTGTCCTTCGCCACAGAGAAACCGAGATCATCGGACTCGCCGTGCATCGTCCCTCCCTTCACGCCGCCGCCAGCCATCCACATGCAGAAGCAATCGGGATAATGATCGCGACCGAGCACGTTGCCACCGGCGGTGCGGCCTTCGCGGAACGGAGTCCGACCGAACTCGCCGCCCCACACAATCAACGTGTCGTCGAGCAACCCGCGTTGTTTCAGATCCTTGATCAGCGCGGCGACCGGTTGATCCATCGTCGCACACTTTTTCGTGAGCCCGTCGGTGAGTCCTTCACCAGGGCCAGTGCCGTGGAAGTCCCAACCCCAATCGAAGAGTTGCACATATCGCACACCCGCCTCGATCAAACGTCGAGCCAGCAGGCAGTTATTCGCGAGACTCGCCATGCCAGGCTTCGCGCCGTAATTGTCGAGAACCGCTTGCGGCTCCTTGGTGATGTCCATCACTTCGGGCACCGACGTCTGCATCCGGAACGCCAGTTCGTACTGCGCGATGCGCGTCGATGTCTCCGGATGTCCGAAGTCGCGAGCCTGCGCTTCGTTCAATTGCCGCAGCGCATCGAGACTCAGCCGACGCATCTCTCGATCCATGCCGTCCGGATCTGAGGCATACAGCACCGGATCACCTTGCGAACGACATTGAACTCCTTGATAGACGGACGGCAAGAAGCCGCTGCCGAATGAATTCTTGCCGCCGTTCGGCTGCACTCCGCTAGAGATCAACACGACGAAGCCGGGCAGGTTTTCATTCTCCGATCCGAGCCCGTAAGTCACCCACGAACCCAATGACGGCCGACCGGATCGTGGCGATCCCGTGTAAATCAACAATTCAGCCGGAGCGTGATTGAACTGATCTGTGTTCATCGAACGAATGACGCACATCTCATCGGCGACTTCGTGCAGATGCGGAATCGCGTCTGACATCCAGACGCCCCCTTTGCCATGTTGCGTGAAGGTTCGCGGCGTCCCCAACAACCTCGGCACGCCCGACGTAAACGCAAACCGCTTCCCTTTGAGATACTCGTCCGGGCAGTTCTCGCCGTTGTGCTTCACGAGCTCCGGCTTGTAATCGAACAAATCCAAATGTGGTGGCGAGCCTGTCATGTGCAAGTAAATCACTCGCTTGGCCTTCGCCTCCAACGGAGCCTTTCGCGGTGCCAACGGATTAGCCGCGGCCGCTGGTGACGCCGGAGCATCCTTGCTCAACATCGACGCCAGCGCAATCGCACCGAGCCCCGCTTGGCTGTGTTTGAAGAAGTGCCGCCGAGTGAGATGTTGAATTTGTTCAAGTTGCGGGTGCATGAGGTCATCTCCCCTGTCTTGGTGGAATTGTCTTTTGAATGGAGTCCAGAATTTCGCGAGTTCCGTGCTTGTCGGACCAGTGATTGATGTAGTCCCAATCCAATGTGTCACCGCGAACGCCGATGACCGTTCGCACGTCGTCGCGGTCTTTGAGCCGGTCGGCGATCGCCGACCAGCGAAGTTTGGTGATGATGGTGTCTTCGGGAGTTGCGACATCAACCTCGCGATTCAACAGTGGATCTTTCACGCGTCGCCGTCGCCGAAATCGTTCTTGATCGTGTGGATCGTCACTCAGATGAAACATCTCGATCCGATATGGGATTGTGACGACATCAATAATCTGTCGCTTGGTCCCCGTCACTGATTCAAAACTGAGTTGTGGATCGAGTTTGAACTCCGGGCCAAGAGCAGACAGGGCTTTTGCGACCTCGGCAGTACGTGCGGAAACAACCATGTCGGTGTCTTTGGTAGAACGCGGTATTCCAAACACGTTCGACGCCAACGAGCCTACCAGCATGTAGGAAATACTGGCGGCTTCTAAAGCGTCGACGACTTTCGCGGTCACTTCGTAACCGTTCATAATTCGATACTTTCCAAAACTGGATGATACAGGCCGTACTCATCCAATTCGCGAAGTCGGTCAAGTTGTTCACGAAGGAGTTGTTCGACGCGCGCCGCATCTGCGTTGGGGTGTTCGTAACGAATTCCCATCCGCGCTAAGTGGCACGATTGCTCAAACAACTCGAACCCATCCAACAGCTTTTGACCAAGCGATTGATTTCTCGCTCGGTCAACTCGCTCCCAAAACAGATTGTCGATGAACTCTTGAGTGGCTTCCATGACTTACCTTCGCATCAACATCTCATCCAAATTCAACATCACGTTTCCGACGAGCGTCCAGGCCGCGAGGTCGACGGGGTCCGCTCCTTCAGGCAGCGGGCCGAGCGGGTTGGTCGCCAGTCGTCGAGCCTTATCGGCGTCTTTCGCGAATCGTTCGCGAGCTTGTTCATAGAGTTTGACCAGATCGGTCACTTCTTCCGCGCTGGGTGGCCGAGACAAGCACTGCTCGAAGCCGAACTTCACTTTCTCTGCCGGCGTACTGCCCGACTTTGCCATGCGGCGAGCGATTGATTGGGCCGCTTCGATATAGACCGGATCGTTCAAGGTGACGAGCGCTTGCAATGGCGTGTTGGTGCGGGAACGGCGAATCGTGCAGACCTCGCGATTCGGCGCGTCAAACGTCGCCATCGACGGGTACGGGTTCGAACGACGCCATGTGGTGTAGAGCGCGCGGCGAAACTTGTCGTCACCGGCGCTTGTTTGCCAATCGGTGCCGCTGCCGAAGGCCGCGCTGAGCCCCATCGT
>JAYUFI010000182.1:0-6741 GCA_043738805.1 Planctomycetaceae bacterium
CATCGACCGCGAGTGATTCAACATGAGTCTCCCTTTGATTTGATTGATCTAGCTCTGTCCCGCAAATGGTAGAGAACTCGTCGGACGGGCACTCTTGCCCGTCATTTTACAGTGATTCGACGGGCAGGAGTGCCCGTCCTACGGATTTACGGGGCAGAGCCAAGGAACGCATCAATTCACGACGTAAGGCACGGCTGCTATATGGTGGTTCGTCAAATGCAGAGAAGACGAGTTGTCGAGAACTGAGAGTCATGCCGCTTCCGGAATCACTGACACTTTGCACGATCGCCGAATTAGGGGCCAAGCTGCGCGCGTACGAGTTTACGTCGGTCGAGCTGACGCAATTCTTTCTCGATCGTTTGGAACGCATCGGCTCAAAGCTGAACGCTGTGGTAACGATAACTCGCGATCGCGCGTTGCGCGAAGCGACACAAGCCGACGCCGAACTGCGAACAGGGCGTGATCGAGGCCCGCTGCATGGGATTCCTTACGGCGTCAAAGACCTCCTCGCCGCGAAAGGGTTTCCGACAACCTGGGGAGCGGCTCCGTTCAAAGAACAAGCGCTCGATGCTGACGCGGCTGTGGTCGAGAAGTTGCACGACGCGGGCGCGGTCTTGATCGCAAAGCTGGCGTTGATCGAAATCGCGGGGGGCTTGGGTTATCGACAGGCGAACGCCACGTTCACGGGACCGGGGCTCAATCCGTGGAACCTCAAACGCTGGGCCGGCGGATCGTCGAGCGGCTCCGGTGCCGCAGTCGGAGCGGGGCTTGTGCCGTTTGCGATCGGCACGGAAACGTGGGGCTCGATCATGACCCCAGCAGGGTATTGCGGAGTCACCGGCTTACGTCCGACATTCGGATTGATCAGCCGTTTTGGCGCGATGACGTTGAGTTGGACGCTCGACAAGATCGGGCCGCTCGCTCGCACAGCGCAAGATTGCTGCCTGATTCTCAATGCACTTGTCGGGCGTGACGATCGAGATGTGTCGTCCGTCGAAGCGAAAAAACTCGTCGATCAGGCCTACGTGCCGAAGTTCAAGCTGGCCGTGCTCAGCGACGCGATCACTCAAGTTCAACCGGCGGTCAAAGCGAACTTCGAGGACTCGCTGAAAGTGCTCGAACGCTTTTCGACAATCAGCGAGATCAAACTTCCGGACTTACCGTATGGCTCGGTCGCCTCGTTGATCATCTCGTGCGAAATGGCCGCGGCGTTCGAGGATCTCGCGAAGAGCGGCAACGTTTGGGAGATGACTGCTGACGAAGATCGTTGGGGATTGTTCTCCGCATTGACGATTCCGGCAAAGGACTACATCAACGCCATGCGCATTCGCGGGATCATTCGACGCGAACTCGACGCGGCTCTCGCACCGTTCGATGCAGTCCTCTGTCCGACATTGCCGACGGTCGCGTATCCCGTTGATCGACCGTGGGACGAATACCGCAAAGGGACTGCCGGTTCACAAATCGGCGGAGCAAGCAACGTCGCCGGAGTTCCTGCGATCACTATTCCGAACGGCTTCGGCGAAGGGGGCTTGCCGACCGCGATTCAATTTTGCGGCCGAGCGTTCTCCGACAATCGCCTGCTCGCGATCGCAGCGGCCTATCAACACGAAACGATCTGGCATCGTAAGCTGCCGGCAATTCCGTAGCCCAACTCAATCCGCAACGAAGTACGACTTGAGCATCAAGAAGGCCTTTCGAGCCCGAGTCTGAAACGTTTGTACGTCGCGAGCCCAACCGCGTGGAGTGATCGTGATCTCGAAGTAAGTCCTCTCCGAGACTCCCTGTTTGATGGTTTGCTGAACGAGTTTTGGTGGCGGCCCGAATTTGATTTGCAATTCGACGGGTTGTCGTTTGAGGCTCGCTCCCCAAAAGGGCAACAGCAGGGTATTACCGAGGCGAACGACCGCTTTTCCATGCTTGGCTTCGATCAGCTTCGCTTGTTGTTCTTTCACGAAGCTGCCGAACTTCAGCACGATCATTTCGTCGGCGACACATGCTAAAAACGAGCCTTCAAACACGTAGGACAGTTTTGGTTCTTCCTTCGGTCGCGATGTATCCAGCGTGCCGTTGACAAACTGTTTGCGAGTGATCGGCGTCGTGCGATTGCGTCCGTTGTCTTTCGACGCGAACAGAGCCTTGTCTGCTCGACGCAAAATGTCATCCAGCCGGTCTCCTTGCTCGACTTGAGTGACTCCGAACGAAGCGGTCACTTTTAGTTCGGTGATCGAGCTTACCACGGCCTCGCTGAGTGCCAGTCGCAAACGTTCTGCCTTTGCGTAAGCCTGTTCGAGATTCGTTGCCGGGCAAAGCACCACGAACTCTTCGCCGCCGTAACGGCAAATCAATTCGCCGGAATACGTCTCGCTCTGCAACAGCTTCGCGAGTCCGATCAGCACTTCGTCGCCGGTCAAATGCAGATACGTGTCGTTGATGCGTTTGAAATGATCGACGTCGAGGAAGATCAACGAGAACGGCTCAGCGTTCGGCTTGCGACCGAACTCCGCGAGCATCGACTCCAGTGTTCGTTCCAGTTCACCGCGATTCGCCACTCCGGTGAGCGAATCGCGAGTCGCTTGCTGACGCAGGTCTTTGTCTTCGCGTCGGCGTCGGCGATCGGTCGATAAGTCTCGGAAGATTTCCGCGACACCTTGCAAACTGCCATTGTGATCGAACAGCGGCACCGACATCACTTCGACGTTCAACCATTGCCCGGTCAGATGTTTGACCTTGAGCTGACTCGTCAGCGGTTTGCCAGTCTTGATCACTTCTTGTAGCGGCTGCTTCATGTCTTCCAGCGGACGATCATGTTGATCAGCAAACTCAACCTGCTTGCTCGACCAAGGTTGTTCGAGCATTCGCACGGCCGAACGTCCCAACAGACGCTCCATGCCCGTATTCCAAATGCGACAGTGCTGGTCCGCGTCGAGTAGATAAAAGCCGTCATACATGCTTTCCAGCACGTACAGATACGAAAAAATGTGGCACATCGAACTGGCTTGCATCTCCTCGGCGAGATGGAAAAAATTGCCATCGACAACCAACTGCGGCTCGACGAGTTCACGTGTGAATGGGAGTCCTTCGGCTTGGACCCAGCGATTCATCACGTTCACCAGGTTGCCGTCAAAGCGTGTCCCTGCCGAACCGCCGAGGATCGCCAGAATCTCTTCGTGAGTTTTCGCGTCGCGATAAACCTGCTTGTTCGACAACGAATCGTAAGCATCGGCGATCGCCAAGATGCGTGATCCGAGATTCAACTCCGTGTTGTTGCGCACGCCGTTGTCATAGTTCGGATTCGATTGATTGATGATGTCGAGCACTTCTTGAGGCACGCGACAGGCTTGCAACACGTCCATGCCCACGTGGTGTTGCAGCGCGAACAACTCTTGCTCGGCAGGATTGAGCGGGCCGGGCTTGAACAACACATGATCGGGAACACCGATTTTCCCGATGTCATGCAGCAGCGCCGCGATCTCCAATTTGCGCAGCGGAACCCCTTCCCAACCGAGAAACCGCGCCAGCCCCGTCGCAAACAACGCCGTGCGACGCACGTGCTGCACCGTATTGGGATCACGCAGTCGTAGCGCCGCCAGCAGACTCCGCAACACAGGCTTAGCAATGACTCCGTCCAGCGCACAAAGTTGCGCTTCGCCACCGCTCCGCCCGTCGGAGCCGCGCGAAAGACGCAGCAAATCCAGCAGCAATCGTGATGAAGCTGTCGGGTACTGCACCGGGGCACCGGAACTCGCCAACTCGGCAACAGGAATCTCAACTGTGGACATAATTACGGCCGATCGTCATGAACTGAGCCGCGAACGCCATCTCAAGCCGCTCGCCGGACGAACTCTAGGTCACAGAGTCGAGCGGTCAAATTCGTTCCGAGAAAAGAAAACGCGGAGAAATCGGCACGATCGTTAACTACAGCGCAACGATTGATTGAGAGGTCCATCAAAGACGAGCAGGGATGTGCGGCGTTGAATCACTGTTGATTGCCGCAGAGTGGACAAGAGAGTGGCGCGACGCTCCGAGCTTGTGAGGAAATCGTAGAACAGACGGCTCGCCTGTTTGTTTTCACGAGAAACGTGGCAGGCGGGCCGCCTACCCTACG
This sequence comes from Planctomycetaceae bacterium, assembly GCA_043738805.1. Lineage (GTDB taxonomy): Bacteria > Planctomycetota > Planctomycetia > Planctomycetales > Planctomycetaceae > SXKJ01. The sequence continues at coordinate 4,109 of JAYUFI010000182.1, forward strand.
AAAAATTCACAGCCTCTCCGCGTCGCGATTCACGCCACGCCACAATCTTGCAGAAATCACAGCGGCGATTCCCGTCGCTATTCAGTTGTCGTCGGGCTCTCCCCTTCAAGCCATTCGTCGGTGGCCGGTTCGTCGGACTCTTCGGCTTCGCCGAGCGGGGTTGCGACGGGTTCCTCGAACATCTCGTGGAGGAACCGCGACGGAGTTGTCTCGCGCATGCGGCCCCATTTTTTGCGGAACAGGGCGCGTGTGAGAGTGAGTGAGTCTCGCGCTCGCGTGATTCCGACGTAGCAGAGACGGCGTTCTTCTTCGATAGATTGCGGGGTCTCGTCTTCGGCTTCCACGGAGCGGCGGTGAGGCAACAAACCTTCTTCCATGCCGACGAGGTAGACGCGCGGGAATTCGAGTCCCTTTGCTGCGTGAATGGTCATCAAGCGGACGCCGCGTTGTTTGAGTTGGTCCTCTTTGTCTGGCTCGTCATCACGGCCTGAGAGTGCCGTCTCGTCGAGGAAGCCGGCGAGCGTCGGTTCGTCGTTGTTCGCCGCGTATTGTTGCAGCATCTCGATGACTTGCTCGACGATTCCCTGTCGCACCATTTGCTGCTCGGGAGTTTTGTACGAGCGTAGAATTTCGTTGTCGTAGTCGATCGTTTCCAACAAATCATGAAACGTCTCGGCCATGCGTTTCGGAGCTTCGTCAAAACGGCGGCGGAAGTCGGCGAGCAGTTGCTCAAACGATTCGACAGCGGCGGCGGCTTTCGGTGTGATCTCTTTCACGTCGCGTAATTCTGGAACAGCGTCCCAAAAGCGGACCTTCGATTGCACGGCCTTGGCGAGAATCTTTTCGACCGAAGCATCGCTGATATTCCGCGCCGGCGTGTTGATGATCCGCAACAACGATTGCTCGTCGAGCGGTTGCGAGATGATCCGGAGATAGGCCATCAAGTCTCGGCATTCTTTGTTGTCAAAGAACGATCGTTCGCCGAGCAACACATACGGAACTTTGAAACGTCGCAGTTGAAACTCAAACGCGCGCGGCTGCTCGTTCGTGCGGAACAAGATCGCATAGTCGTTCGCTTCAGCGCGTTGATTGCGAACGTGGAACTCGATCTCACGTACGACGGTCTCCGCTTCGACATCCTCGTTTTCGTACTCGCGATAACGGACGGAGCCGGGGACGTTTTTGAACGCAAACAAACGCTTGTCGTGTCGGTTGCGGTTGTGCTTCACGATGCTGTTGGCGAGTCCGAGAATCTGTTCCGTGCAACGATAGTTCTCTTGCAGCCGGACGACCTTCGCTCCCGGAAAGACCGTCGGAAACTTGAGAATGTGCGCGACATCCGCACCGCGCCAACCATAGATCGACTGATCATCGTCGCCCACCACGCACAAGTTCTTGTGCTTACGAACGAGCGCCGCGATCAAGTCAAACTGCGAGCCGTTCGTGTCTTGATACTCGTCGATCTGCACGTGATCGAAGCGCTGTTGATACCGTTCCAAAACGTCCGGGTGATTGCGGAAGAGGTCGTTTGTCAGCAGTAACAGGTCGTCGAAATCAACAGAGCCGGACGCCTTCAACACCGACTGATATTTCTTGTAGCCCATCGCGGCGAGCAGATCGCCGTCATGATCGACGTACTCACTCGCTTCGTGAGAGAGCACTCCTTGCGACTTCCACTGACCGATGCGGTTGATGAGATCACCGGGCTTCATCTGCTTCTCGGCGACACGCATGTCGCGCAACGCGCGACGAGCGGTTGCTTCTTGATCGCTGCGATCATAGATCGTGAAGTTCTTCGGATAGCCGAGCACTTCGATCTCCTGCCGCAAGACACGCACGCAGAAGCTGTGAAACGTCGAAATCCACGGACGCCGCTTCGGACGTCCGCCGAGCAACGCCAGCGCTCGTTCGAGCATTTCCTTCGCCGCTTTATTCGTGAACGTCACCGACAAAATGCGTTCGGGATCAATGCCGTGCCGGATGAGATTCGCAATGCGCATGGTAATGACGCGCGTCTTGCCGGTCCCGGCTCCCGCCAGCACCAGCAGCGGGCCGGACAGCGTCGTCACCGCCTCATTCTGAGCGGCATTGAGTTTGCCAAATCCTTCCATGCCCGCCCGTCACTTTCCTGAACCGGGCTTCTTGGCGGACGGCGTCGTGGATTTCACAGACAGTGCGTCCTCTTCGATTTCAATGCCGACAGTCGCATCATGATCATCGAGTTCGTCGTCGTCATCATCGGGCAGGCGCAGCACTGGCTCGTCGTCATCGGCGGCTTGATTTGCGGTTCTCTTTTTATCCGACTTGTCTGACGCCGCATTGCTGTCATCATCATCGTCGAGCAACATCGCGAACTTGCGGCCTGCGCCCGATGGCGGCGTCACAGGCAACTCGATCGGCAGTTCGCCATCGCCTTCGATTTCGATGCCGGCGAATTCATCGTCGTCATCGCCAGTTGCTTCAACGTCACGGCCTTCGCTTTCAACTTCGATGCCATCGAGGTCGTCGTCATCTGCGTCGCTGGACGGTTTCACGGATTCATGGGGCTTCGGAGCGGCCTTGATTTCGTCGAGCTTGGTTCCTTCGACTTCGATTTCAATGCCGTCGAAATCATCGTCGTCCGAGTCATCGAC
>JAYUFI010000183.1:0-6740 GCA_043738805.1 Planctomycetaceae bacterium
TCGCACCAACATTTGTGCCGACGCTCAAATCAAACCTCGCCAGCGAAGCTCGATACATTGACGCATACAGGCCGTTTTGTTCAATCAAAGCTGTGTGAGTTCCTTCTTCAGCGATGCGTCCGGCGTCCATCACGATGATGCGATCGGCGATGCGCAGCGTTGAGAAGCGGTGTGAAATCAAAATCGCCGTGCGGCCTTTTAAGAGGTGTTCGATGGTTCGATACATCGTCTCTTCGGCTTGTGGGTCGAGATTGGCATACGGTTCGTCGAGGATCATCAGCGACGGATCACCGGCGAGTGCTTGTGTGACCGACAATCGTCGCCACTGTCCGCCAGAAAGATCGGTCTCGCCGAAAATTCGACCGAGATGTGTGCCGTAACCTTGCGGCAGTTTGCGAATCACCGCGTCGAGTTCAGTCTGCTGACAAACGGCATGCACGGCGTCGCGATCGTTGAGCAACCGCTCCGGGTTGCCGAACGCGACGTTCTCGTGAGCGGTCGCTTCAAAATGAATCGGCGTTTGAGTGACCATCGTGACTTGCCGATAGAACGCTTCCAAATCCCACTCTTGTAAGTCGGTGCCTGCGACGCGAATGACTCCGCCCGTCGGGTCGTACAAACGCGTGAGTAGTTTCAGCAGCGTCGTCTTCCCCGCTCCGTTGGGGCCTACGATCGCGATGATTTCGCCGGGACGAATCGTCAACGAAACGTTCTCGACAGCCGGCCGCTTGGCACCGGGATATTGAAACGTCACGTGATCGCATTCAATCAAGCCGGAGACGGTTCCCCGAAAGCCTTCCGTCAGCGAACGCGACGGTCGCAATGCGAGGAACTCATGAATGTTGACAACATCGAAGTGCGCGTCGAACACCGCCGAGAGCGCGTCAGTCAGTCGCGTCATCGACGCTTGCAGTCGCCACGCTGCCGTCCAATACGCGATGAACGCACCCAATGTCACCGCGCCGGATAACGTCGCTCGACCAACAACACTCAGGACCAACGCGACAGCGGTGAAGGTCAATCCCGTCGAGATGAAACGCATCATCGTTTGCGAGCGATGCAGGCGATGACTCGCCTCCAACGTAGTCGTCACCGTTTGTTGAAACCGATCCAACATGAACGAGACCAGCCGCATCATGCGCAGCGCGGGGACAATGTGGTGATCCGTCAAACAATTGCTGTAGTAAGTCCCCCAACGGAGTGCGGTGGTTTGTTCGCGAACGCTTTCGTAAGTCCGTCGCGACAGAAACCACTGCGAGGCCAACGCGGGAATTCCCGATAACGCCAACAGCCCGGACCACAGTGGTTCAATCCACAACAACACGCCTAAGAAACCGATCACCTGCAACGCCGAGGCGGAAGTGTCGATCAGCCCCATCGCCGCGCCCATGACTTTGTGTCCGGGATCGTTGCTCGCGCGACGCAACACGTTTTGCGTTTCGGTGTCTTCGAGACATTGCAGATCGAGCGTCGCCGCATGACGGAGAACTCGCTGATTGATTTGCAGACGAATTTCGTCCGCCAGTTGCCGCCGCGCGTATTGCTTCAAGCCTCCCGCCGCCGTGATCAACAGGCCGATCGTCACCGACGCGGTGAGCCACCGATCGAGCACCGCGACATGTGGCTCACCCGACGCGAGTGAGGCCTGAATTTCCGAGACCGCATACGCCATCACGATGACCAACACCGGCGCGAGCTGCGCCGAGACCAGCGTGCTGACAATGGCCACCAAACACTGCCGCCGGTTGGCATTCCACATCAACGGAAACACGAACCGCACACTTTCGATCAAGCGTCGAAACTGCGTGCTTGTGCTCTTCTTGGAATTGGCCGGCGTGGAAGTCATCGAGTTATTTCAGGTAGTTCAAGCGGCGACACGAGAGCGAGTTGTTTGATCGACGCTGTTCTCGTTCTGCAAAACTTTGTTTCGCAACAAAGAGTCGTACATCCGCATGGTCTCGTCAGCCGCGCGAGTCCAACTGAATTGGTCCGCACGTGCGAGGCCGTCGATCTTCATGCGGTTGCTCAGAGCGGGATCGCGCAAGACCGCTTCAATGTGCCGGGCGATTTGATTGATGTCTGTCGGCGAGGCCGCGAGTCCTGCATCCCCGGCGATTTCTGGCATTGCGGAAGTGTCGGAATGAACCACCGGACAGCCGCAGCCCATGGCTTCGAGGATCGGCAAACAAAAGCCTTCATAGAACGACAGGCACGCAAACACGGAGGCACTCGAATACAGCGCGGCCAAGTCGGCGTCATCGACCGCTCCGGTCAGATGCACGCGATCCGAAGTGAGCTTTGCCAATTCATTCGCTTGATTGCCCCAGCCGTCGCCGCCAGCGATCACCAAATGAAACGGCAAATCGGGACTCGTTTGAAAGAGTTGCTGACACGCACGCACGACGGCGGTCAGATTCTTACGCGGTTCCAATCGGCAGAGTGTCAACACAAACGGCTGATCGGGGAGCCGATATTTTGCTCGCAGCCGTTGAATCACTTGTGGATCGAAGACCGGTTGAAACCGAGTTCGATCGCAAGCCAAATGTACGACTTGAATCTGTTGCGCGGGGATGCCAAGCAGCCCGACCATATCACGCTTGGTCGATTCCGAATCCGACAAGAACGAAGCGTTGCGCTGGATCGCGCCGGTCAACCCGTTCGATAACGTCGTGCTGTTGGACCGCGTCTGAAACTGAGGACAAACCAAGTGTGACAGATCGTGGACCGTCATCAACAGCGGAGCCGAATTCTGGGCATACATCCCCAAAGTGTTCGGCAGCGGCAAGTGCAGCAACTCGCATTGCTCCGGCTGTTGCCGCCATTGAGACCACCACTTCAGAAGACCCCGCTCTAACTTGACGCGGAACCGCCGCAGCTTCTGACCGTTCGTTCGTGCCGGACGTCGCAACACATCCAACCGTCGATCAAGCAGAGTCATCGGCGAAGCTCCGTCCGACCGCGCCAGTGCATTCACAACATCGTGCAACGGATAGGAATTTTGAGTATCCAACGTGACTCGAATGGACCAGTCGAGCCGCTCCCGCATCACCTGTGCGTCGAGCGCCTTCAGAAGTTCTTCCAAATAACGGCGTATCCCATCAATGTGAGCATCAGCCAACTTGGTTCCATCAATCAGAACGTGTGGTTTTGGGGCAGGCATGTCCGTCGTATTTTCCCAGATCAAGGAACTGCGAGATGCAATGTTCCGCGAAGCCGTTCGCGTCTTGAATTGTTTGTGGAACGCGCGGAAAGTAGCACGACTTGCCGAAACACAACAATCTCGGTTTTGAGTCACCGAGCATGCCGGGCGCACGAAGATTTTGCGTCTCGACCACGTAACGCCACAGGCGTTGTCATTTCTGCAAGATTGCCATTGCCTTCAAGATTGTGGCGCGACGCGGAGCGTCGCGATTCACGACGCGGAGAGGCTGTGAAACTTTCGTGGAGCACGTTTTCAACGTGCTCGAAAACTGGCCGAATTGGCACGTTGAAAACGTACCCCACGTCATTTTTTCACAGCGTTCGGAGCGTCGTGCCACAATGCAGCTCGCCGCGCTATTTGGCCTCTGCTGCCGAAACCACAAAGTACGTCATGCGCTCAATTCGTTCGGAGCCAGAAGGCTCACCTTGACGTGACGTTCTGGGAAAACATACGAGTCGCCGCCGCGTCTGGCTTTCCTTGAGCCACCGACGTCTTCGGCAAGGAGGCCCGTACATGTCTCGTCGTTGTCAGATTGTCTTTCTGCTGTTGTTGGCGGTGCTTCCGATCTGCATTGTGACCAAAGAGTTTTCGACGGAACACGGATTTCTGGATCTCCCACTGTTCGGCAAAGCGTTCTTGCCGCAAGCGTTGCCGATCGTTCAAGAGATCAACCCACCGGCTCGTTTTGAACATGGCTACGACGGCCAGTTCTACGCACAGATTGCACTCTCGCCGCTGCTGACGGATTCCGATTTGAGGAGGGCGATTGAGGACCAGCCGCAGGCTCCCGACAACCTGCGGTATCGCGCTCGACGGATCGGCTTGCCGATGTTGGCTTACGCGGCTGGACTCGGACACCCCGCGTGGATATTGCAAGTGTATTCGGTACTCAACTTTTTCTTTTGGTTGGGTCTGATGGGACTCCTCGCTCGGTATATCGGCTTTGCTGGAATTCGCGAGCGGCTGTTGGCAGTCGCTATCCTTTGGACGACGGGGACACTGATCTCCGTCGAACGAGCGCTGACCGATCTGCCGTCAGTCACGATCAGCATGTGGGGGCTGTTGTTGGCAGAGACGCAAGTGGTCGTAGCGGGTGGACTGTTGGCCTTGGCCGCGTTGTTCCGAGAAACCAGCGTCCTTTCATTTCCAGCGCTGGCGTGGATTGATCGCGAGCATCCGCCGCGACGATTGGCTTGGCTCGTCCCGCTGCTCGTTACGCCAGTGGCGTTGTGGCTCGTTTATGTTCGGCTTCAGGTTCCGCCGCAGTCGTCAGGGCAAAATCTCTTCTCGCTTCCATTCGTGAGCTGGTGGGAAAAGATCGCACCACAATTGTCTCGACGTCCTCAACCGTTGGTTGAATTGCTGGCTCCGATCGCGATCTTCGTGCAAGTCGGTTACTTCGCCATTCGTCCACGCTTGGCATCGTCTTGGTGGCGTTGGGGAGTCGGCTGGGCAGCGCTTGCGCTCGTTGTCGGAGCGCCGATCTGGGAGGAACAATATGGTTATTGCCGCATCCTGTTGCCGCTGACCGTGGCGTTCAACGTCCTCATTTATCAACACGAGCGCAACCGGAGTTACGCGTTGTGGTTTTTGCTGGGAAACCTGTGGCTGTTCGACCACGCGATGACGAACTCACCGAGATGGCTCGATCGAGCTTGTCTTGTGTGGTTCGCATTCGAGTGTTGGCATCATTGGTCCAGAACGGACGTTGATCTCGAAACTCGACGTGTGCATCAGATTGCGGTCTTGATCTCACCGACTCCTGCATTGAAATCCACCAGCACATCGCCTGCCGACTGAAAGAACCAATCGGTTTCGGAACCGCCCGTGAGACGATCAACGATGGACGCGTCATTTTGCACGGTGGTCGTGTTGAGCAAGATTGATCCATTCACTCCGACGCCGGTGGTGTTGAGCTTAGAAACTCGCGTGTTATAGCTGTCTGCGCTGGTCCATTCGGCCATGATCGCGTTCAAAGCCACGACATTGTTGCTGTGCGAACTGGTCCCGCCAATGAGGATGTCGTCGCCCGCTCCCGTACCGCTAAGAGTGTTGCCGAGCGTGTCTGTCCCCTCGCCGCCGATGAGTAGATCGCGACCGGCATCTCCGATCAGTTGATCATCACCTTGGCCGCCGTCGAGGATGTCGTTACCCGCTCCACCGCTGAGTGAATCATTGCCGTCGCCGCCGTTAAGCGTGTCGTTGCCGGAACCGCCAAGAGCCGAGTCGTTGCCGATTCCGCCATTGAAAGTGATGCCGAAGGTGGCGACGGTGATCTTGCTGGCATCCAAGTTGTCGTTGCCACCGTTGCCGTTGACGATGATCTGTCCGACGAAGTTGTGAAATGCGGGACTGCCGGCCATGTTCAGCGATGCATCGAGCACGACGATGTCCTTCGCGATGCCGCCGGTGATGGTTAGCGAGGCAACGTCCTCGAGCGGTGTGGGCGTGATCACGTCTACGAGGCCGCGACGAACGACCAAGTTGTTGCCGATCCGAGAAACAGTGACCGTGTTGTCCGTGTCCACCGCAGGGACAGTCAGGTTAAAGACCACCGGATTGACGGTGATGCTCATGCTCTCGGTCAGCGAGTTGACGTTCGGAGCCGTACCGCTGCCACTGTCCGTCACGGTGAATTTCAGGTTGTCGGTTCCGAAGAGACCGGCCACGGTCTTGAATTTCAATCCCTGAAGGTCGGACGCTATCACAGTACCGTTCAGATTCACCGCGGTCGTTCCGTCTGCCTTGAAGAGGTTCAAGAATGCCGGAATTGCTGTGATCTTGTAAGTCAGCGTCTGACTGATTTCGTCCAGCGCGGTTGCTGGACCAGGAGCGTATGCCAAACCGCTCAGTCCGAGCGTCACGGCAGTGCTGTTCGCGCTGTCCTCGTCGACCTGGATCGTCGGCAGTGTCCCGGCCGTTCGCACCGGCGCATCGTTGACCGAATTGACCGTGACCTTAAACGTCTGCACCGCACTGAGATCGACATTGGGAGCCGTTCCGCCGCCGTTGTCGTGCAATTTCACCGTGACATTCGCCACCCCGACCGCGTTCAACGTCGGCGTGTACGTCAACGTCCCGTTGGCGGTGATCGTGGGCTGCACCGAGAACAGTCCGTGGTTGTCGTTGGTCACTTGGAAATCGAGCGTCTGCCCGGATTCGTTCGCCGGCCCCGCACTGATCAGCGTCGCCCATTTCGCGACCGTCGTCGCGGCGTCTTCGTTGGTCGATTGATCGGCTCCCTTTTTGAAGCTGGGAGCATCATTCACCGACGTGACGTTGATTGTGAAGACCTGTACGGCACTCGTGTCGACGCCACCGTTCGCCACAAGCCCGTTGTCTTTGATCTTCACGCTGACGTTGGCCACGCCGTTCGCATTCGGATTGAGCGTATAGGTCAACACGCCGGTCGCAGAAATCGCCGGAGCGGTCTTGAACAGAGCCGCGTTGTCATTCGTCACGAGGAAGCTCAGCGTCTGTGTCGACTCATTGGCCGGCCCTTTGCTGAGACTAGTGACGAAGCTATTCACCGTCTGAG
>JAYUFI010000184.1:0-6740 GCA_043738805.1 Planctomycetaceae bacterium
ACGCCCAATGGCACTCACTTTGTCGCCTTTCGCTCCGCGAAAGGACGTTCTTTCGCGGAGCGAAAGACGACAATCGTCGAACTCGCCAGCCAAAGTGAGTGACATCGAGCGTTCGCCCTCGCTCACGCTTCGGGTTAGTTTGTCATCCCAATCGCCCGAACTGACGTTCGAGTTCATTCTCCGTCAGCACCAACGCGGTCGGTCGGCCATGCGGGCAATGATGGGCGTCGTCGATGAGATGCCGTTGAGCCAGAAGCGTGTCAATCTCTTCCGGCGACAAGCGATGTCCCGCTTTGATGGCCGCCTTGCAGGACATCATGTGCAGCAGCGAATCGAGTAGGTCGCGGCGATCGGGCTGTTTCTCTAGTTGGTCGAGCTGTTCGGCGAGGTCGCGAATCAACTGCGGCAAGTTAGCCTTCGCCAACATCACCGGATAACGATCGATCAACACCGTTTGCCGTCCGAACTCGCGGACGCCGAATCCGAGTTGGTTGAGCACTTCGCCGTATTCGAGCAGCAGCGCGGTTTCCTTCGGAGTGAGCTCGACCGTTTCTGGCACGAGCATTCGTTGAGACTCGACGGCGTTGTTGAGCACTCGCGGTCGCAGGTACTCGTACATGACTCGTTCGTGCAGCGCGTGTTGATCAATGACCGTCAGACCTTCGTCGGTTTCCACGACAATGTACGTGTCGCGAATCTGCATCGCTCGCATCTCGCCGGTTGATCGTGGGCGAGCCGTGTCGGCAGGGGAGGGGGATGCTTCTGCTGAGCCTTCGTCGGCAAAGAGCTCTCCGGCTGGCGGTGCGACTTCGGGCAGACCTGCGGTGTCTGCTGATGGTTCTACGTTGATGGCTCCGTTCGTCGATTCGCTGGCGGAGTCGTCCGATCCGCTCGGCGTTGCGCCGTCGATTGTCGAGCTATTGCTGAAGCTCATCGGACTCGGCGGAGCGAAGACGCGCATGTCCGCCAATGTCGGCCGAGACGCATCAAATCGCGGCGGTTGATTCCACAACGAGTTGTTCGACGCAGCCTGCGATGGCGACCACGTCTGCAACTCAAAGCCACGCGGACGCGGTCCTGCTCCTGCCGCAGCAAACGGATGACCGCCTGCTCCCGCCGACGGTACTTGAATGACCGAGTCGAGATTCAGGCTGAGGAACTTGGTCCGCAACATCGCCAGCAGTTGCCGAAACAATTGCTGGCTGTCGGCAAATCGGACTTCGGTCTTCGTCGGATGCACGTTGACATCGACGAGGTCCGCCGGAACTTCGAGAAACAAAAACGCGACCGGCTGCCGGCCGATCATCAGCAGTCCGCGGTACGCTTCGCTCAACGCATGTTGCAACGAGCGGTCTTGAATCCAACGGCCATTCAGAAAGAGATGCTGACTCTTGCGAGTGCTCTTGCTGAGGCTCGGATGCCCGGCGTAACCCCACATGCGAATGCCGCTGGCTTCTGATTCAATGGGGATCAATTCGTCTGCCATGTCGTTGCCGAACAACAATCGAATGCGGTCGAGCAATTGCTGCGTGCCAGGAAGCTCAAAGACCGGCTTGCCGTTGTGCCGCAGGACCAAATGCAGACGCGGATGTGCGAGCGCGATACGCGTGAAGTGCTCGGTGATGTGAGCGAACTCGGTCGAAGTGGACTTCAGAAATTTGCGACGGACTGGTGTGTTGGAAAACAACTGCCGCACTTCGATCTGCGTCCCCACCGGACAACCGCACGGCTGCGGTGCGACGAACTGACCGCAATCGACCGCGATCTCGTGTCCCGTGTTCGAGTCCGCTTGGCGAGTCTTGATTCGCACGCGGCTGACTTCCGCGATCGACGCGAGTGCCTCGCCCCGAAAGCCCATTGTCTGCACTCGGAACAAGTCGTCCGCAGACGCGATTTTGCTCGTCGCATGAGCGGTCACGGCGAGCAGTAAGTCATCCGGATGAATCCCTTCGCCGTCATCGACAATCCGGATCAGGTCGGTGCCACCGTTTTCGATATCGACTTCAATCCGCGACGCGAGCGCATCGAGACTGTTCTCCAACAATTCTTTGACGACGTTGGCTGGACGTTCGATGACTTCCCCGGCGGCGATCTTGTTGACCACCGAAACGTCGAGCTGATGAATCCGTGACATTGTTCGTGAAGGCTCCCTGCCGACTGCGATTTGTTTTCTGTTGCGATGTTAGCGTAGCGGCGAGCTTCCAGCTTGCCGCTTGAAGCCCACAAGCGGCAAGCTTGTGGTTACGAGTTTCAACCGACCATTCCCGCTCGGCGCATCATGCCGAGGATCAGTTCTTCGAACGGGAGATCGGCTTGCGACTGCGTACAGCCGACGCCGTACTTGCGGCTGTATCGCCGCAGCGATTCCTGAAAATCCTCAAACAGCTTGCGATACTTTTTCAAAGCGTTCTCAGTGATCGTCACTTTCTGGCCGACATCGGTTTCGAGATCAACCAGTTCCAATTCACCGAGCAAATTCGGTTCAGCTTCGAGACGGTCGAAGAGTTGCACGGCATGAACTTCGTAGTTGCGATACCGCAGCAGATCGAGTCCTCGTTCGTAACCTTGCGGGTCATAGAGATCGCTGACCACAACCGCCAAGCCTTTGCGTTGCGGTCGCTGAGTGAATCCTTTGCAGACGCGTGCCAAATCGGTGTCGCCTGCTTGTGGCTCAAGCTCTTCGAGAAATCTCAGCAGTGACAAGATGCGATCTTTGCCGCGTGTCAGCGGAAAGTCGGCGAGGACGTCGTTTCCAAAAGCGATCACTGCGACGCGATCAAGGTCCGCGAGCGCGATGTAAGCCAGTGCCGCGACGATCTGCCTCGCGAGATCGAACTTTGGCGGTGAACCGACCGCCATGCTTCGCGAGCAATCGAGCAATAAGTAGACGTGCAAGTCTTCTTCTTCCTGAAACCGCTTGAGCAGCATTTCGCCATGCCGCGCGAAGACGTTCCAGTCGAGATAGCGAAAGTCGTCGCCGTGTGAGTAGTCGCGATGATCGGCGAACTCGATCCCGCCTCCCATCTGCATTGTTCGCCGTTGAGCCAACAGCGATCCGCGAAACAGTCGCTTCGAGACCAACGAGAGGTATTCGAGCTTCTTCAGAAAGTGAGAATCGAATAACGGCATGAACCGGTCTTGCCTGAAAAAAAAACTTTGAGTTAGAACCCGTCGGCTCGATGGACTCCAAGGGTGTTGGAGTGAGCTTAGTTAGGCTGAAAGGATTCAGCCACTACCGTAGTCGAGCCACAGAGTGACTCGGTTACGTTGCCGCAGACAATTGGTTCGGAAAGGATTCCGCATGACGATCACCGTGAGTCAATTGGCGAGCCGTCTGAATGGAGAAGTGATCGGCGAACGAGAGCGTGAGATCGCCGATGCGCAGGGACTGACGAAAGCAGGGCCGGATGACGTGACGTTCGTCGGCGATGACCTCAATCTGCGAAAACTGAGTCAGTGCAAGGCGGGCGTTGTGTTGGTCGATGCCGAGCGGCTGCCGACGGCAAAGCAGTTGATGGGTTTGCAAGAGGTCACTTTTATCGTTGTCGATGATCCGCAGGCGGCGTTCATTGAGACGATGCAACTCTTCCGGCCGCAACGGCTGCGGCCACACTTTGGCATTTCGCATCACGCGTATGTCGAACCCTCCGCCACGATTGGCGAGAACACGAATATCTATCCCGGAGCTTACGTCGCTGCGGAGGCGGTCATCGGCCGCGATTGCGATATTCATCCCGGAGCGGTCATCGGAGCCGGTTGTCGCATCGGCGATGAGACCACGATTCACGCTCATGCCGTGCTGTATCCGGAGATCACGCTGGGCAGTCGAGTCATCATCCACGCGAATGCCGTGTTGGGAGCGGACGGTTTTGGATACCGCTTCGAGCAAGGCCGCTTCACGAAGATCCCGCAACTGGGGACGGTGCGGATCGACGACGATGTCGAAATCGGAGCCTGCACGACGGTCGATCGCGGTATGATCGGCGCAACGATCATCGGCGAAGGGACAAAGCTCGATAACCTCGTGATGATCGCTCACAACTGCGAATTGGGAAAACACAACGCGCTAGTGTCGCAAGTCGGCCTCGCGGGATCGGTGACGACCGGCGATTACGTTCGCTGTGCCGGACAAGTCGGGATCGCAGATCACGTGCATCTCGGCACCGGCTGCACGCTCGCCGCGAAATCGGGAGTCCACAAAGACATCCCCGAAGGCGAAACGCAAATCGGTGCTCCGTCCGGCCCGATCGAAGAGCAATTCAAGATCATGATGGCGATTCAGAAAGCACCGGAGATGCGTAAGCAAATCCGTTCGCTCGAAAAACAAGTCGCCGATTTGACCAAGCAACTGACCGAATTGCGTGAGCAATTTTCTGAGCCGATCGCTGAAGCCGCTTGATTGCTGTCTGACTTCTGCCTCTCCCAAGTTTATCCGCCATGCCGCACAATTCAGTCATCACATCGCCCGCAACCATTCGCATGACCGATGCCTACACCGGTCAGCGAGTTGGCTTGTTGGCCGGCGCTGGTCGCTTTCCGATCATGTTTGCCGAAGCCGCTCGTCGAGCCGGTCATTCGGTGCATTGCGTCGGCGTCGAGGGACTCGTGTCGGAAGAACTGCGAAGCCTTTGCGACGGGTTTGATTACACCTCGCTGGCGAAGATCGGTCGGTCGATCCGGTTGTTCAAGCGAGCGAAGATCAATTCGGTTGTGATGGCGGGCAAGGTAGAGAAGACCGCTCTGTTCGATCGCTGGCGCTGGGTCAAGCTGATGCCCGACTGGCGGACAATCCATTTGGCGTTCAATTATCTGTCCAACGCAAAAGATGACACGCTGTTGCTGGCGATCATCAAAGAGTTTGAGCGTGACAATATCCACTTTGAATCCGCCCTCAAGTTTTGTCCGGAGTTACTCGTGAAGCATGGCTTTCTGACTCAACGCAAACCGTCGTCGTCCCAATGGAACGACATCCGCTTTGGCTGGGACATGGCCAAGGAAATGGGCCGTCTGGATATCGGCCAGTCGGTCGTCGTCTGCGATACGGCGGTGATCGCCGTCGAGGCGATCGAAGGGACGGACAACTGCATTCGCCGCGCGGGTGAACTCTGCAAACGCGGTGGTTTCACCGTCGTAAAGGTGGCGAAGCCGCAGCAAGACATGCGCTTCGACGTGCCGACGATCGGCCTGAAGACGATTCAAACCATGCACGAAGCGGGCGGCCGAGTCCTCGCCATCGAAGCGGGCATGACGATCCTGCTCGACCAACAAGAAGTCTTCGATCTCGCCGACAAGCTGGGCATCGCCATCGTCTCCGTGAAGGCAGATGAAATGGCGTTACGCATCGCTGGGTAAAGCAGTCGCGCGGCGATGCGCAAGTACGTAGCCGTCACGCTCCGCGTGACGAGCCGAATGCTCACCAACGCTCCGTGAAGCGACCGGCTCGTCACGCGGAGCGAGACGGCTACGTACCGTTCAGCAGACGCAGTCGCTGCCGCAGCACGACAGGTCGTCAAGGTACATGCCCCAGAAGCGGTACTTCTGCAACGCCGATGTGTCGGCTCCGAGGCGCTTCGCGATTTCGTTCGCGACGACGCCGAAGCGTTGCCGGAATTTGTAGATGAAACAGAAGACGAGCCGCTCATGCCGCACGAGCGAGCCGACGAGGAACAGCCCCGGTGCGATCGTCGATTCATCGACCGCACTGAGCAGCGGAAAGTCATCGTCGCGCCAGTCGAAGTAATCGCGGACCAGTCGCACGCTGCCGTCGAATCCGGTGGCGAGGATCGGCTTTCGCGGCGTCAGGAACTTGTGACCGGAAGCGGCGATCACCGCGTACTTTCCTTTTTGCTTTTCGACACGCTCGATCTCCACTTCGTCGATCAGTTCGATGCGATCGTCCGGCGTTTCCATCAAACGGTCCCATGTGAACGGCGAGAGCGAGATGCTGGGATCGCTCGCCTCGGTGTTCCAGACGGAGTTGCGTTCGAGCACTTTCACTGTCTTGCCCGCGTTGGCGAGATGCACCGCCGCGTCGACTCCGCTTTCGTAACCGCCGATGACGATGAAGTCGTCCCCTGGCAGTCGCTTCCACGACTTCACTTGGCTGTTGTGGACGCAGTACTCGGCACCGAGAAACGGTTTGAGTTTCGGATATTGAAACTCACCGGCGGCCCAGATGACGTGTTGCGCCTTGATCGGACCTTCGGACGTTTGCAGTTCAAATCCTCCGCCCGGTTGCGGAGTGACCGATAAGACATCGATCCCCGTTTTAATCGGCAGCTTGAAGTAATCGACGACCGACAGCAGATAGTCGGCATATTGGTCTCCCGTCGGATGTTCGCATTCCAGCGTGAAGGCCGGGGACGTCCCGATGGCGATGCTGTTGAGGTCGAGCGTGCCGAAGGAATTCGAGGGAAACGACGGGGTGATGAAGCGCATCTCGCGCGGCCAGCGCCGGAACGAACCGCCGATCTCGTGCCGTTCGATGATCACGAACGGCACGCCGATCTCTTGCAACGCGCGTGCGACGCCGATCCCCGCTGCCCCCGCGCCGACAATCACACAAGGCCAAATGTTGGACGAACTCTTCTTACGCTTTGCCATGTGGATCTCAGGACTCTGGTTGCTGATTTATATGCGGGGCAGGGCGGGGGAGTGTGTCGTTTCCGTTTCAATGCCGCCAGCGCCTCGCGAGTGTAGCCCGCTCTCGTCGAGAACGGACGGGGCGAGCGAAGCTCGCC
>JAYUFI010000185.1:0-2553 GCA_043738805.1 Planctomycetaceae bacterium
ACCTTCCAAACGGGAGATAGCTCGCTGTCACTGAATCTCGAAGCCCCGTTCTGCCCTTCCTGCCAACTCTATTCGCAGCAAGCAGGCTACACGCAGCCGTAAACGGTCAAGGACGAATGCTTGTGAACGGATTCACGGAAGGGGGGCGCAAGCCCCCTTTTTCATTGAACGAGATTTGAATTGACGATTGATTGGGCTCCGCTCAATCTTCCCGTCAGTCGTAGGAAGACGCGAATGACGTCGCTCAGGTGCCGTGAAGCGAAATCGCTTCGGAGTTGGCAAAGTAAGAGCGTCTTGAACGGATAACTTTACGAACGTGGCAGATGCGCGTCGTATCCGAATTGGACGCGAGATACATTCGCCACGATGCGGTCGATCAAACGTTCTCGCGGATGGCTCCCAGAACGTCATCGTGCAGCTTGCCATTGGTGACCACTACGCCGCGATTGGCGGAGAGTTCTCGGCCATGTGTGAACTCCAATGGGTTGCCGTCGATGTCGGTGACTCGCCCCCCCGCCTCTTCGACGGCGAGTACTCCGCCCGCATGGTCCCAAATTTTCTCGCGATAGTCGGCTCGCGTTGGCAAGCGGAGATAAAGGTCTCCTTCGCCGCGTGCGACGACGGCGTATTTCGCTTGGCTGTCGAGCCGCACCGGTTCCTGCTTGATTCCCAGTGAGGCCGAGATCATCGCCGACCGATCATGAGCGCTGTGGCCCGACTCGACCGACTCGCACAAACGGACATCGGCCCAATTGGACGTTGAGGAGACTCGCACCGAGCTGGGAGCTGACATATTGTCGCCAACGCACGGTTGTAAGAATGTTCCGTGATTGCGCACGGCGGTGAAGATCGATCCGCCGTCGGCTGCTTCGCCCGCAATCAGCGGCAAGTTCGGACAGCCGAGGATCGCGACGGTGATCTGGCCGTCGATGATCAACGCTAATGAGATGGCATACTGTTCGCCGCGCAGAAATCCTTTTGTCCCATCAATCGGATCAAGTGTCCAAAAGCGGGGGCCGAATGAGTTCGCTCCGCCGCGATCGATCCAGCGGCAAATGTCGTCGGGCGACGCATTCAATCCGATGTGGCGGAGTTCCGTTTGCACGCGATCGAGAAACGCTTTGTTCTCCGACTGCCGCAATTCGGCCGAGTCTTCTTCTCCGATGACCGGATCATTCGGAAACGCTTCGCCGAGTGCTTGGCAGATCACTGCTTGGCTTGCAAAGTCGGCGATTGTGACGGGGCTCTTATCTTGTTTCGCCATCGCGGAAGGGATCGCTCGTTGAACTGCTTGGCAGACTTGAGCGGCCCGTTTGACAGCGGCGATCGCGACGGAGAGTTCGTGGTCGTAGGTCATCAGTGATACCCAGCGTGAATTTGATGGGATTCATGGGAAGAACGGGACTTCGGTGACGAGGCGGGTTCATCGGTCTCATGATTCCCATAAATCCCATGATTCGCACAACTAAGCCGCTCGCGCGGGTCGCAATGTGTCGGCGGACTCCAGCCGTTGCAAGAGATACGCGGCTGCCCGGTTTGTTGCTCCGGTTTTGGCGTAATCGGATCGGAGTTGTTCGACATCCTGAGTCGCGGCATCCAGTCGGTCTTGAACGCTCAGCCAACCGTGTAGCACCTCGGTGATCCGCGTGATGTATTTTGCAGTCGAGCCGATGACGAAGAACTCCGGGAAGATTTCACGATCCACGAACAAGTTGGGGAGCGTCATGAATCGGCACTTCACCATCGACTTACCCACCAAATACGTGAACCAGTCAGTCGTGTATTGCACGACTGCTGGCTTCCCGCGCGCGAGCACTTCGAGGCTGACAGACCCGGAGACCATCGAGCAGCAGAGCGATGCCTGAATGACTTCCGGCGTCTTGCCGACGAACAAATGCACGGGCAATCGCGCGGCATGAGCCATCAGATACGAACTACAAAAGCGGCGATGGTCTTCGCGGTAGCACGCGACCAAGAACCGGACGTTGGGATGCCGCTCGTGAAGACGCTTCATCACTTCGATCATGATTGGAAAATTGTGATGCACTTCCTCATAGCGCGAGCCGGGGAGAATTGCCACGTTGCGATACTTTTGCGATTGCCAGCATTCAAGGAAGTGCTGGTCGGTTCGATGTTCGGCGACCTCGTCGAAGAATGGATGGCCGACGTATTCGACTTTCACCCCACGATCAGCGTACCACTGCTGCTCGAAGGGTAGGCCGACGATCACGTCGTCGGCATAGCGACGAATTTTTTTGATTCGCCAGTCGGCCCACGCCCAGATTTGGGGTGGCAGATAGAAGATGACTCGAATCCCCTCTTGCTTCGCGTACTTGGCGATCCACCAATTGAAGCTCGCGAAGTCGATGAGGACGACGGCGTCGGGACGATTCTCGCGGAAGTACTTCTTCGCTTGCTGAGCAACTTTGTAGAACTTCCACAGCAACGGGATGACCGCAAAGATTCCCATGACAGCCATATCCGTCAGCCGAAAATTCAACTGACATCCGGCCGCTTCCATCGCCGGGCCGCCGAATCCCACGCAACGAGTTT
>JAYUFI010000186.1:0-6729 GCA_043738805.1 Planctomycetaceae bacterium
GGCCAACGCGAGCGGTAAAGAAGTGATGGTCTTCGCCGGCATGTCATTCAGCTTCGACATCGGCCAAGTAGTCCCAACCGGTGGCGGAGCAGACATCGAACTGACGGATGCCGGAATCTTAAAGCCCATTGGTGACGCGAAGCTGTTCGCCATGAACGGCTCGCAGCTCGCAACCGAAGCGGGAGCGAAGCCGAACCCGAACGACCACGAAGGTGTCCTGCCACGCGACTTCGCCGGAACTTGGAAAGTGACGATCGACGGACGTTGGACCGGCTTGTTGGAAATCACCGTCGATGAGAACCGCACGATCCTCGGCAAGTTCATCTCGGCAGAATCACAAAGCCGTTACGAGTTATTCGGCAAAGTCTCGAACGTGCCGCATCAGGCCAAGTTTGAAGTCGAACTCGCCAACGCGCAGCTTTCGATCGACGCATTTCTCTGGACCACCGACAAATCCACAATGGCCGGAACCGCCGTGCTCTCCACTCGCAAGTTCGGCTTCGTCGCAACGCGGCAAGAGTGACACTCGCCATTAATAACGAGACCTGACCCCTGACCGGATTGAACGAGATTGGAGCTAACGTGTCGCAGCGACTTTTGATTCTGACT
Source organism: Planctomycetaceae bacterium (assembly GCA_043738805.1). Lineage (GTDB taxonomy): Bacteria > Planctomycetota > Planctomycetia > Planctomycetales > Planctomycetaceae > SXKJ01. Next base: position 610 of record JAYUFI010000186.1, read on the forward strand.
GCGGTTTTCATTTGTTTTGCAAACAACGTTGTGGTGGCAACGGATGCAAACAAGTCTGAGGTCACGGTCTATCGCAATGCTCGTATTCACACCGTCTCCGGTTCCGTGATTGAAAGCGGAACGCTCGTTGTGACTGACGGTCGTATTGTCGATGTCGGAGCGAGCGACAAGGTTGCAATTCCGGTTGGAGCGAAAGTGATCGACGTTGCGGGGAAGGTCATCATCCCCGGGCTGGTGGATAGCCACTCACATCTGGGTGTCTATTCGCGACCGGCGGTGAATGCGAATTCGGATGGCAATGAAGTGACCGACCCAATCACGAGCATTGTCCGCGCACTCGATTCTTTGAACCCGTTTGATCCGGGAATCCGCATGGCGAACGCGGGTGGGATCACGACAGCGAACATCATGCCCGGTAGCGCGAACGTCATCGGCGGACAGACAATCTATGTGAAGCTGCGAGGTTACTCTCCGGAGCAAATGTGGTTCGAGACGCCGCACGTGCTCGGCGGGCTGAAGATGGCCAACGGTGAAAATCCCAAGAAAGCTTATGGAGGCAAAGGAAAGGCTCCGTCCACACGCATGAAGGTCGCCGCGCTGCAACGGGCTGAGTTGGTGAAGGCTCAAGAGTATCTCGCCAAATGGGACAAGTACCGGCAGAAGCTCGCCGAGTTCGATGCGAAGAAGGCGGACGACAAGAAGCCTGAGAGCAAAGAAGACGTGGCGTCTCCGCCCACTCCGCCGGAGCGCAGTCTGTCGCTCGAACCGCTCGCTGAAGTCTTGCAGAAAAAGCGCACCGTTCATTTCCACACACACCGAGCGGACGACATTCTGACTGTGCTCCGATTGCGGCGCGAGTTTGATTTCGATCTCGTCATTCAACATGGGACCGAGTCGTACAAGGTGCTCGACGAAATCGCCAAAGCGGGGGTGCCGATTTCGCTGACGATCCCCGACAGTCCCGGCGGCAAAGCAGAAGTGGTCGGCTTCATCGAAGAGTGCGCGGCGGAGTTGACGAAGGCGGGCATCAAGGTTCACGTCAACACAGACGACCCGGTCACTGAAAGCCGCTTCTTGTTGCGGACGGCGGCGGTCACAGTCCGCGGCGGGTTATCGACCGATGACGCGCTGAAGGCGATCACGCTGTATCCCGCTCAGGCGCTGAAGCTCGATCATCGCGTCGGCTCGCTCGAAAAGGGGAAGGACGCGGACTTCGTGGTGCTCAGCGGAGAACCGTTCTCCGTCTACAGCCGAGTGCTCGAAACCTACATCGACGGCAAGCGAGTCTTCGCGCTGAGTGACGAACGCGATCGCAGTTTCCAAACGGGCGGATACGCATCGCTCGACAAATCCCGTCTACCGGAATTCAAACCGCCGATGTTGGCACCTCCCGCTGGAAAGGTTCCGGCTCTGCCAGGCAACTCGAAAGCGGCGACGACGGACGCGACTGAGTTCATCGTGCTCGCCGGCCGCTTGCACACGGTTGCGAAGCCGACCATCGTCGACGGAGCCGTGCATGTGAAAGACGGCAAGATCGTCTTCGCGGGACCGCGCGTCGATCTGCAAATCCCACCCGGAGTGCCGGTGCTTACGGCAGCGAATGTGACTCCCGGATTGATCGACGCGGCGACGATCGTGCCGCTCTCTGGCGAATACAACATCCCGGCCGATCAAGACGCCGACGAGGCGAGCGATCCAAATCAAGCCGACGCGCGCGTCCTTGATGCGTTCAACCCTAGCGAGCCACTGTTGCGGTATCTGTTGGAGCAGGGCATCACCGTCGTGCATTCGATCCCCGGCCGAGCGAACGTCATCGGCGGGCTGAGCGGTGTCTTTCGCACTCACGGTCGCACTGCCGATGCGATGACCGTTCGCTTTCCGCAAGCGTTGGTCATCAACCTCGGCGAAGCGCCGAAGACGACTTACAAAGAACGCTTGCCGCAAACGCGCATGGGAACCGCTGCCCTCATCCGGCAAGCATTTGCCGACGCGGTGAACGCGAAAAAGAAAGCAGAGGCCGCGAAGGAAAAAGACGCTCCGGCCGACCGGAGCTTGAAACGCGAAAGCTTTTCGCTGGCCCTCGACAAGAAAGTGCAAACGCTCTTCGCGGCTCAGCAAGCGGACGACATCCTCACCGGATTGCGGCTGTCACAAGAGTTCGGTCTCGACAGCGCGATCGCTCTCGCGGCGGAAGGTTTTCTGATTCGCGAACAGCTCGTCGCCGCAAAGGTGCCAATCTTTTTACATCCGACGATGCAACGATCGGGCGGCAGTTTAGAGACGTATCACTCGCACCTGAGCAACGCGAGTGCCTTGTCGGATGCGAACATCCTGCTGGCGATCACGAGCGGGGCGGAAGGCTATGTCCCCAAGACCCGCGTCGCCCGTTTCGAAGCGGCGATCGCCGCCGTGCATGGACTTGGTTTTGAAAAGGCCCTGTCGTCTATCAGTCTCGACGCGGCGAAGGTGCTCCGCATCGACGACCGCTATGGCAGCATTGAGCCGGGCAAAGTCGCGGATCTCGTCCTGTTCGACGGCGATCCGTTCGAGTACGCGACGCATACAACACACGTCGCCGTCGATGGCCGCTTGGTCTATTCACGCGCGGATCGCAAACCGATTCCGCTGGCGGAACGCCTGTTTTGGTCGGTGATCGAGATGCCCTGTTGTCTTGGTTGGTAGAGGTCAGAACGTATCACAGGCGAGCCGCCTGTGCTACGACGGTCACACCGCATCGATCCACGTTCCGACGATCGACAATGCGTTCGAGATTTCAGAGGCCGAACCGACAACGATGTCGCCCGCTTGAGGAGCTTTGCCGCCGCCGAGGCCGCCGGTGATTTTGTCGTCGCCGTCTTGACCATCGACGCTGTCGTTGCCGAGGCCGCCGACGATGGAATCATTGTCCATACCGCCCAGTAGCGTGTCATCGCCGTCGCCACCAACGATCGAGTCGTTACCTGCGCCGCCGGTGATTGAATCATTTCCTTTGTAGCCGGAGAGCTGATCGTTCCCCGCGCCGCCGTCGATGACGTCGTTTCCTTCGCCGCCATTGACGGTATCGTTGCCGTCACCGGCGTTGATCGTGTCATCACCGAGTCCACCCTTGAGCAAATCATCTCCCGTTCCGCCGTTGATCGAGTCGTTGCCGATCCAGCCAAGCAGGATGTCGTTCAACGCCGTGCCGATGAGCGTGTCGTTGCCGTTGCCGCCGTTCATGTTGACGCTGCCACCGAATGCGGAGGCGTCTAACAGATCATCGCCGGAGCCGCCGACCAACGTGAGCTGTTCGATTCCTGCAATGACATCGTTGCCGTTGCCAACGAGCGACACGCCGGTCGCGGCGAATCCTCCCGTGCTCGTTTCTGTGATGCCATCCGTTCCGATGCCGCCATCGAGCGTGTCATTCCCCGCACCGCCCGTGAGGATGTCGGTGCCACCTTGACCGTTGAGTTTGTCGTTGCCATCGCCACCGTTGATCGTGTCATTGCCCGCGCCGGCATTGACGGTGTCGTTGCCACCATTCCCAATGAATGTTTCATTGCCCGCGCCGCCGGTCAGGACATCGTTCCCAATACCGCCGATCAACGTATCGTTACCGCCGTTGCCAATCAGCGTCGCGTTGCCGGTGAACAACGTCAGATCAAACTTGTTCGCAGCCGCTCCGCCCGTAAGTTGGACCAATTCCAAACCGGTGTAATTATCTGTGCCGAGACCGCCAGCACCGCCCACAATTTGAGTGGCCGAAAAGGTCACGTTGGCATTCGTCGTCTCGATGAGCAGATCGTTACCGCTGCCACCATCGACCGTGTCATTGCCGAGTCCACCGGTCAGCGAATCGGCACCGTCGCCACCGTTCAAGACATCTTTGCCGCTACCGCCGATCAAGGAATCATTGCCGCCGCCACCTTGCAGCGTGACTGGCCCGGCTGTGAAGGCACTCGCATCAAACGTATTGCCACTGTCGCCACCGGTGAATTGAGCCGCTTCAAATCCGCTGAGGAGATCTGATCCGAGTCCCGTCAACGAGGCGTTCGTGAGCACCAGTGATGCGACGTCGGTCGTTTCACTCACGATGTCATTCGTTCCCGCACCACCATTGAGCGTGTCGTTGCCAAGTCCACCGCTGACGCGATCACCATTTCCCGCTTGACCGTCGATGTTGTCGTCACCCGCGCCACCGAAGAGCACGTCGTCGCCGTTGCCTCCTTGAATGGTGTCGTTGCCGTCGCCGCCAGAGACCGTGTCTTTGCCAGCACCCGAAACGATCGAATCGTTGCCGTCGTCTCCCGAAAGCGAATCGTCACCGCCTGCCGACAGCAACGTGTCGTTCCCCACACCGCCACTGAGTGTGACTGCTCCGCTGAATCCGGTCGTGTTGATACTGTTCGCGTCTGCTCCACCAGTCAGTTGTGCGGATTCAATGTTGCTGAGCACATCGGTGCCGAGTCCGGTCAATTGCGCGTTGGTCAGGACAAAGTTGACGTTCGCGGATTCTTGCAGCATGTCCGTACCGGCACCGCCGGTGATGGAATCATTACCCAGTCCACCTTCGAGGATGTCGTTCCCCAGTCCGCCGTTGATGAGGTCTGCGCCGGCACCGCCGAGCAGCGTGTCGTTGCCTGTTCCGCCGAAAAGAGTCACAGGACCAGAGAACGAGCGTGCGTTGAACGTTGTGCCGAGGCTTGCGGCTGCGAAGTTCGCGAATTCGATGCCGTTCAAGCTATCGGAGCCCAGTGCGGCATTGACCGTGTCGGTCGCAACGCCAGTCAGTTGCGTATCAGACAGCGTCAGCGTGCCAGTGAGATTGCTTCCCGCAATTTCATCAGTACCGCCGCCACCGACGAGCGTGTCATTACCGAGATCGACGCCGAATAGGTCATCGCCGGCTCCGCCCACGAGTGAATCGTTGCCGTCACCACCAGCCAATGAGACGGCACGAGTCAGCGCCGAGGCGTCGATCGTGTCGTCTCCCGCGTCACCCATCAGGGCGACAGACACGGCGCTGCCAAGGTTCGTGTCGAAGCCCGTCACCGTCAGCGAATCCGTCCCGCCGCCAAGTCCCACCGCGAGCGATTTCGTCGGATTCGCAAACACGATTTGTGTTGTTCCGACCGTTAATTGTGAGCGACCGTTCGCCGCAGTGCCGTCATCCGAAAGTGTCGCGGTGTCGTTGCCGTCTCCGAGTTGAAAGCCTCGATCAGCTGCCGTCAGGTCGTCAAGGATCGCTTCGGTTCCGGTATACGAAATCACTTTCGCGCTACCGACCGTCACGCTGCCGTCGGTGGTGTTGGTCATCGTGTGAATGACATTGGCTGGAGCCGCGCCGGTCAAAATCATTTGATCGACAGCGGCTAGCGGTTGTGATCCGCCGTTGAAGACAATCCCACCCGACGGAATCGGGCTGCCGTTGGTGTAATCAATCGTCAGAGTATCGGAGTCGTCTGAGCCGTTGATGATCAACGTGGATACCGAAGCCGGCACCGAGAGCGAGGCCACGTGGCCGTTGATCGTGACTTCCAACAATCCGTTGTTCACGCGGACCAGAAACGAATCGGCCTGTCCATCGTTCGTAGCGAGGTGAGCAGGGTCGTTGTTCGCCGACAACGTCAACGTCGATGCCGTGGCGACGACTTCGATCGGGACGACTTGATAGTCGATCGTCGATGAGCGTTGCAGCGCGGTCGTCCCCGCACCGATCGTGATGCCGGTCGCAATCGTGATCTTTTCCGTACCGACGAAATTGCTCGCCGGCGTGGCGACAACTTCGCCCGTCCCTCTGGCGACTGAGTACGTCAACTTGTTGGCATCGGCCACATAGGGAATCAGGATGTTGTTGGTGTTCAGTAGATTTTGATCGAGGTAAATAATTGGCTGAGAAGCCGGATTGGGGTCAGCATCTTGAGCCGTCACCATGAAACCGACCGGTGTGTTCTGGATCGTGCGGATCAGCGGAATGTCCGACAAGAACGGATTGCTGTTGACATTGACGATGCTGACTTTTCCTGTAGATGGATCGGTGACTGTGGTAGTGTCCGCAGTCACGGTCACATGAAATGTTTGCTCGTAAAAAATGCCGTCGGCGTTCGTCACACGAACCGTCACATCGGCCGCACCGGT
>JAYUFI010000187.1:0-2552 GCA_043738805.1 Planctomycetaceae bacterium
AAACATACGTCACAGTGGCGAGTCGTCAACATTTTTGCCAACAATTGTTGCAAGTGCGCATCAAAGACAGGGGCAACTTTCCAACGTGACCGTTCATCCGAGACACGAAACCCCACTCTCTGACGACCGGGGCTCGAACCTGGCGGCTTCTGTATCCGCAATTCGACCTGAATTTTTCCAAAAGAGCCCTTCCCCACGGGGGACGGATCGGCGAACCTGTTGAAGAACGACGTTGCGTTCGCTCGAACGGCAACGCGCGATCGGTCGTGCAGAAAGAGTTCTATGAAGAGTCCATTCGCGTTGCTAAGCCTCGTCGGTGGAGTCATTGCAATGTCCGTGGGCGGGTTTTCCGCCGCCGCCGAAGTCGAAGTGCTAAAAGCTCAGCAGATCCGGACGGACGTCGTCAAGCGGGCGGCTCCTACAGTCGTTGCGATCTTCTCGCCCGATGGAAACGGAGGAGGTTCTGGTGTCCTCATCAGTCCTGACGGATACGCGCTGTCGAACTATCACGTCACGAGTGCATGTGGCGACTTCATGAAATGCGGCCTGAATGATGGCGTCCTTTACGATGCCGTCATTGTCGGGTTCGATCCGACCGGGGACGTCGCACTGCTCAAATTGCTGGGGCGAAACGACTTTCCGCATGCGCCGCTCGGCGACAGCGACTCGCTGTCCGCGGGAGACTGGACGTATGCGATGGGCAATCCGTTCTTGCTCGCCACCGATTTGCAACCGACGGTGACGTTCGGCATGGTCAGCGGCGTCCATCGCTATCAGTACCCGGCGGGCACGTTCCTCGAATACACCGACTGCATTCAAGTCGATACGTCGATCAATCCGGGGAATTCGGGCGGCCCGCTGTTCAACTCGGGCGGTGAACTTGTCGGCATTAACGGACGAGGCTCGTTTGAGAAACGAGGGCGAGTGAATGCCGGGGCGGGCTATGCGATCTCGATCAATCAGATCAAGTATTTCTTGGATCAACTGAAGGCTGGCCGTGTTGTGGATCATGCGACGCTCGGAGCGACAGTGACCACGCAGAATGATGGTAGCGTGACGGTCAACGGAATCTTGGAGACATCGGATGTCTTCCGTCGCGGGCTGCGATCGGGCGATGAATTGGTGAGCTTCGCGGGGCGTCCGATTCGGAGCGTGAATCAGTTCAAAAACATTCTCGGCATTTACCCCAAGGACTGGATGTTGCCGATCGTGTTTCGACACGAGGGAGAACGCCGCGAGATTCATGCTCGTCTACGCGGCCTGCATACGAAGTCGGAATTGCTACCAGGGGCGTCACCGAAGAAACCGCGTCCGCAGCCGAAACCGAAAAACAAAGAGGGCAAACCGGGTGATAAACCGGAGCTCCCGGAAATGCCGAAAACGGATCCTCATGCCGAGGTGAAGGTGCTGATTCCGGAGCGTTGGAAGGATCAGTTTGTCGCGAAGGCCGGGTTCGCGAATTATCGATTCAATCAGTTGGAGCAAGACCGAGTTCTGGCGTCCCTCAAGCCGCTCGGTGATTTTGTGTCCACAACCGGGACGTGGCGTTTGAACGGACAGTCAACGACCGGTGATCCGTTCGAGTTGACGGTTGCCGCGAAAGGGATCGGGCTGGAGATTCGTGATGCCGCGTTCTTCCAACAGTTGGAAGACAGCGATGGAGCGGACGAGCCTCCCGGAACTGGTGGTTTCCTCATCGGAGTGCATCACCTGCGGCTGCTGTTGTCGAAAGGGCCGTCGGCCTTCACCGATTCGTTTTACTTTGGCAGCGAGCCGCTCGATGGCCGAGGTGAGTTGGTCGATGTCCTCGTTTGCAGCTTGTCAGCAGTGGAAACTCGCTGGTATTTCGGCCGCTCCAGCGGAGTGCTCGCCGGTTTTGACACGCGACTTCACGAAGATGCCGAAGCCTGCGTGGTGCGATTTACTGGCCTCGCTGATTTCGCCGGGAAGCGATTGCCGCAGACTTGGATGGTACGTAGCGGCGAAAAGGAATTCGCGACGATGCGGATGGAACGAGCTGAATTCGCGGCCACGAAAAAGGGAGGCTAGTAAACGATGACTGGGGTTGCTGGCACAAAACGGGATCGACTAGGCCGGATGGTTGGTCATTGGTCATTGCCTGGGGGACGGCGTTTCGTGGGTCGAGCCTTGGTTTTGTGGACGGTGTTGATCGCCGTGCAGCCGACTCGAGCGGAATCCGTTCGCGACACGATCGGTCTGACGCAGCCGAAGATCGTGAAAATTTTCGGCGCGGGTGGGCGGACGAACTTGGCGGCTTACGGCACTGGCTTTTTCGTCTCACCGCAAGGACACATCGCGACGGTGTGGAGTCATGTGCTCGATGCCGATGTCGTGGGAGTTGTGTTGGCGGATGGGCGGCGATTCACTGCGAAGGTGCTTGGTGCCGAGCCACAGTTGGCACTCGCAGTCTTGAAGCTCAACGCCGCCGATGGGCTGGAGGTTCCGTACTTTGCCGTGAATGAAGCGACGTCGGCGGGAACGGGGACGCGAGTGCTCGGTTTTAGCAACATGTTTAACGTCGCCGCCGGTGA
>JAYUFI010000188.1:0-6727 GCA_043738805.1 Planctomycetaceae bacterium
GCGTTCACGGAAACGTCGGGCGTTTCTGAAAAGCAGTTGCTCGGTCGCAAAGCCTCGTCGCTGTCGTGGCGCGCGGCACGCGGCGAAGAGCTTGCACAAGACTTGCCATGGCAAAAGGTGCTGCGTGGGGAAGCGGCTGATACAGGGACGATGTTGAGGTTCAAATCAGTTGCTGAAGAGACTCGGACTTTCATGGTCAATTCCGCGCCGATTCTGGATGACTATGGCCGTTCGCAAGGAGCGCTTACCAGTTTTGGTGACGTGACGACGTTGGAGAAGAAGAAGTCAGAATTGGCCTCGACGCTCAGCAAGCTGCAACATTCGGCGGAAGAGATTCGCCGTCAAAATCAGGAACTCGAACGGCTTGCGACCGAAGACCCGCTGACCGGTTGCTTGAATCGCCGCTCCTTCTTCGAGACGTTTGAGACATCTTGGAACACCGCCGCTCGCAGCGGTCAGCCGCTCAGTTGCGTGATGGCCGATATCGATTTCTTCAAGTCGATCAACGATCGCTTCGGGCACAGTGCCGGCGACGAAGTGTTGCGAACGTTCGCGGCCACTCTGAAGCAAGCGGCACGCGATACCGATTTGGTCTGTCGCTACGGCGGTGAAGAATTCTGCATTCTGATGCCCGACACCGACATCAATGCGGCTGAGCAAGCTGCCGAACGTCTACGACAGGCGATCGCAAATCTCAAACTTCCGCAACTGACGGTCACCGCCAGCTTCGGCGTTTCGTCACGCTCTTTGTTGGCGGGGAATCCTCAAGAACTGTTGGATCAAGCGGACAAGTGCCTCTACGTCGCCAAGAAAAACGGACGCAACTGCGTCGTTCGCTTTGATCGAGTTCCGAATGAAGTGCTCCTCGATCAATTCAAGCCGTCGCACGCGCGAACGACTCCGGCAAAGCCGATCGTCGTCAATCAACCGATTCCGTTCCATGCGGTGATCGCGCTGATGTCGGCACTCGCGTATCGCGATCTGACGACCGCCGAACACAGCCGCCGCGTGGCCGATTTGTGCGTGCTCATCGGCGAAGGTTTGATGTCGCCGAGTCAGTGCTACCTCTTGGAAATCGCCGCGTTGCTGCACGACATCGGCAAGATCGGTGTCCCCGACAGCATCCTGCTCAAGAGCGGCCCGCTGACGCCGGAAGAGCGTGAGATGATGCGAACGCATCAGCACAACGGTGTGGCGTTGGTCAGAACGTCGTTCAAATCGCCCGAACTCGGCGCGATTTTAGAATGCCGCGCCCTGTCGCCCGACGCGACCTTCGTTGATCCGCTGACCGGTGAGCAATCTCGTATCCCCGTCGGAGCCCGCATCCTCGCGATCGCCGATTCTTTCGACGCAATGGTCTCGCACCGCGCTTATCGCCAAGCACTGACGCATGCAGAGGCATTCGTCGAACTCCGTCGCTGTGCCGGTTCGCAATTTGATGCCACCTTGGTCGAACGCTTCATCAATCGTTCGCTCGCCGGAACCTCACCAACGTCCGAATCGTCAGCCGCTTCGAAAGAGACCGCATTGTCGATCGGCATGCACGTCGAACACCTCGTCAGCGCGCTCGATCGCCAAGACTTCGAGACGCTGAAAGACTTGGCGAGCCACATGCAGCTCGTGGCCACAAAGCAAGGTGCCAACGAGATCGCCCTGCAAGCCGCCGATTTGCAATCCACGTTAAACGCCGACGAGGCCGACTTACTTGCAATCCTGCATGAAGCCGACTCACTGCTGAAGCTCTGCCGCGAAACTCAACAAGCCTACTTCGACGACATCCGTCCCACGCAAAACGCGATCCTGCGGTAGACTGTTTGAGCACTATAGTGATGGCTCCCACAGCTTGCGGTCCTTCAGCATCACTTGTCGCAACAGTGGGAGCGGTGGCGATCCATGACGCAACATCTCGTCGTGGAAGCGTTGTAGCGAGTAAGCGGTCCCCTCTTGTTGCTGCCAATCGCGGCGGAGTTTGAGGATCATCAACTTCCCCAGCGTGTAATGCAGATAGCCGGGATCGTGCGTGCCGCGCACCGCTTCTTGTCGCGCGGGTTGTTCTTGGTAGTAGCAGTTGTCTTGAAAGAACTTCGTTGCCTCATCGACGGTCATGTCGTCGCAGTGCATCTTGATCGAGACACATAGGCGACACAGACGCAGCAACGCTTCGTCGGATTGAGCCAAGCGATACTTCGCGGTTCGCAGTCGGTCACCGGTACCGGGAAAGCCTTCGTCGAGCAGCATTTGCTCGGTGTAATGCGCCCAGCCTTCGACGAACGCATAACTGGAGAACGCCTTCCGAATTTTGCTCGCCGCCGAAGCGTTGCGATGCAAGTGCTGCATGTAGTGACCGGGATACGCTTCGTGAATCGAGACAACATCGGTCGTGTAAAAATTGAACGCGGTCAGCCACTCGTTTTTGGCGGCTGCGGTCCACGATGGGTCAACGGGAGTGACGTAATAAAACGCTTCGGTCGAACCTTTCTCAAACGGGCCGGGAGAGTCCATCGATGCGAAGCTCGTCGCGCGACGAAACGGCGGCGTTTCAGCAACCTTGCAACGGATGTCGGAGGGCATCGACGCGATCTTGTGTTCAACCACGAATTGCCGGATCGCTTCCAAGTTGCGAGCAGTGTCCGGAATTAAACTCTCGGCTGTCGGATGATCTTCTTGAATCGCTTTGAAGACTTCGATCGGAGGCTTCGTCGGATTGATTTGTTTGGCTGTCTCAGCGAAGACCGCCTGCTCGCGACGGAGTTCTTTCATACCGAATTCCAAGATCGCATCCGGCGACTGAGTGACCAGCTCCAAGTCATTCAGCATCCGCGCGTACTTTTCTTTGCCGAGACCAAACCGATGATCGGCCTGCGGCAGACGTTCGGTTTCGAGCCACTTGGCGTAATCACGCAGTTCGCGCACGGCAATCTTGTTAGCCTCGTTGAGTTCCGTACGCAGCGCCTCATCTTTCAACTCTTCGATCGCTTTCGGCAGATCGTCCTGTAAAAAATTTGCGGCTCCGTTCGTCACTTTGATGGACGTTTCAACGATCGGCCGACCGAGTACTGGCTGCAAGTTCTCGCGAGCTGACGCCAACAAGCGCGGCATCTGTTTCTCGACCGCGATGATCGAACGGACGCGATCCGCCAACGGTGCGAAGTCGCGCATCAAGTAGTTGTCGATCTGCACCGCCTGCGGATAAGTGCTCGGCAAGCGGTGATAGATGTCGTGTGAGTCGAACTCAAACACCGCTTTCCGCAGACCCGCCAGCAAGACTTGTCGGTCGGCTTGAATCGAGTGGCTCAGACCATCAACAGGCAGTTCCGTCAGACGCTTCTCAAATTGCATGAGCCGACTTCGTTCACGGTTCAACGACTCTTGGCTGTAGTCCGCCAACTTGCCATCGAACTCATGCAGACCAAGTTCCAACGCCGTATGCGGTCGGAAAGCGAAGTACCCGGCGAGGAATTCATCCGCGATCGTTTGAAACGTTCGGTCGCCGGGAGCCAAAGTCGGTGCGGGCGCATCAGCCCCCATCAAAGCCACCACAAGACACAGCGCAGGCAACATGGATGAACCTCGTGAGTGATTGAGTTCGCAACGGGATGCTAGCTGGGATGACCCACGACTTGAACCACATCGCATTCACCTTTGGTAAATCGGCAGGAACTGGTACTCGACTGACAGAGCCAGCACTGACAAGGCTGTGCAATAGGTTGTTCCCAAGCCGCGTTCTTGGCCGTTGCGGCCGGTCCAACTGCCGTCTTCAGTTTGCAGGTTCAAGAGCAGCGGAATCATGTGCTGCTTCGATCGAGCCCACTGGTCGCCGCCGACCTGAAACATGCCGATCGTGCCGTAATAGGCTCCGTAGTAAAACCACTCTTCGTTGACCTGCAGCGGTCGTTGCAACAGCCACGTGGCTCCGTTCAAGGTTTCTGGTGAATGATGCACGCCACAGATTTCGAGACACAAAATTCCGGTGCCCGTTCGAGTGGCTGACGGTCCGCTCCCCGGTTGATATGCGAACCCACCACCACGAACGGAGCAACGTTTGACGTAGTCGACCGCCGCGTCGATGTACTCAGCCGGAACATCGCAGCCCAAATTCTTGGCGGCTCGCAGAGCCAGTAACTGCCAACCGGTCACACTCAAGTCGCTGTCATTGCTGCTGGGGTTATATCTCCAGCCGCCCGCTTGATTGCGATCTTTGCGGACGCTCTGAGCGGTCAGAATCAACCGCACCGCTTTGATCAGCGCGGTGCGACATGGCTCAGCCAGCGCGGAGTCTGTCATGCCGGCTACTTCCGCCAGCATCAACGTGCTGATGCCGTGACAATACATTGGGCCGTGTCCGGTGCGATGGACCAGCAAGCCGCTTTGCTGTTGATGGTCCAGCACCCAACGAATGCCGCGTTGCAGATGTTGGTCATAAGGCCCTTCGCCCGGGACGTGTCCGGCGGAGAGAAAGGCCATCACGGCCAGTGACGTGGCGGAGGTCGATTCGCCGAATTGATCGATCACCCAAGCACCCGACGGCAATTGCTTCGAGGCGATGTGTTCCAGCGCGCGAGAAATCGCCGTGTCGATTCGTTTTTCTTCTTCGGTGCGTTCCGCCGCGCGGATCGCATTCGTGTTGAAGCCAATTAATGCAGCGAGCAACAGCAAAGTAACCCGAAGCGTGAGCGAGGGCGGACGCCCCAAGACGCAATGAGTTCCCCGTCTCCTGGAGCATTCACCCTCGCCCACGCTTCGGGTTACTGATCGGCGGAGTTCCGGAATCTTCATGGCTTCTTCTCCGAAGCGGCGCTCCCTTGAGTCTTGGCGATCTCTTGGAAGTACAGCTTGATCAGCTTGCTGTAATCGCCGTGGGCTTGATGTTTTGCCGCTTGAGTCATTTCAGTCTTCAGCTTGCTCGACAACTGCCCCCAATTCCGACCGGTGACCTTTTTGACTTGTGCTGGTAAGTCGCTGAGGTTTTCGCCGCGATCTTGCTCCGCGCTTCCTTGTCCGTTACCGCCACCTCCGGCTTCAGCCAATTGAGGATTGCCATTGGGATCGTTCGACGGCTGACCGGGCTGTGGCTGTCCCTCTTGCGAAGGTTGCGGAGCCGATTGCTTCGCTGCATCCGCGAGAGCACGTGCCGCTTCACGCAACAACCGCGCGGCTTCCGCGAAAGGTCGTCCCTCGGCAGTTTGACCTTTCTGCGACGATGGCGACTCTTGGCCTTGTCCCGGCGCTTGTCCTTCACCGCGACCTTTTCCTTGTCCCTGTGATTGACCTTTCCCCTCCCCTTCGGATTCGCCTTGTTGTCTTTGCCCTGGCGATTTGCCTTCACCGGCTTGATTCGACTGACCTTGGCCGGATTCACCCTGTCCTGGTTGTCCTTTGCTTTGGTCTTGGCCCTCTCCTTTGCCTTCCTGCCCCTTCCCTTGCTGGCCTTTGCCTTGTTGATCTTTCTTGGCATCGGCCTGTACTTCAGCCGATTGGCGTACGCGGTCGGCGGCTTTCGCGACTTCTTCGCCGATTCCACGTGGGATTGGTGATTGCGGCGGTTGATTCTGTTCGGAAGCGGCTTGCGCTTTCTCCGCCGCTTGCTGCAATTGCTTGGCGGCCTCGTTCGCAGCTTGCGCCGCTTCACCAGGGTTGCCGGATTGATCCGCTTTCTTCGCGGCTTGCATGTTTTCTTGACTGCTCGCCGTCTGCTCTTTGGCCGCTTGGGCTCCGTCGGCAGGCTTCTGCATGTTGAGCGGTTGCTGACTCAAGCGATTCTGCGCCTGCTCCAGTTTCTCGCCGAGCTTTCCGGCAGCGGCATTCAACTGATCTTGTCGTTGCTGTTGAGCGGCTGCGGTCGCTTCGGGCTTTTGCGACTGCTTATCGAATTCCTCACCTAGCTTTTGCTGTTGCTCAGCAAGTTCTTTCGCTTGCTGACCGAGTTCCGGTTTCGCCTGCGGATTTTGTTGCAGCGACTGAGCCAGTTGATCGGCTGACTTCGCGGCCTGCTGTCCCGCTTTGGCCGCTTGAGCAAGCTGACCGGAATCGGACTTCTTCTGAGTCGCCGTGCTCTCATCGGCAGTCTGCTGAGCTTGCTTGGCTTCGGGCGAATCCTGGCCCAACTCCTGTCCAACCTTTTGAGCAAGCTGTTTCGCTTGCTGAGCCAACTGCTGCTGCTGTTGCTGTGCAGCTTGGGACTGTTGGTTCGACGGGGCTCCCGATGGTTCTTGCGGCTGATTACCTGGTTTTTGTGGAGTCTGTTGCCCCGGCTCATTACCGTTCTGCTGCGGCATCGGCTGCTCATTGCCGTTCTTCGCGTTGGCTTGTTCATTAGCGGCGGCTGGCTGAGCGTCATTCTTTGGGGGTTGCTCACCGCGTTGTTTGTTGAGTGCCTGAGCGACTTCCTTCGCAAGCTGTCGTTGCTCTTCCGCAAGCTGAGCGAGTTGTTCGGGAGTTGCTTTATCGCCGCCATCATTCATCGGCGGAGCGGCTTGCTTGGCGAGTTCTCTCAAGGCTTGCTCGGTGGCACGCTGTTCTTGCGAAGCCTTTTCGAGATTACCTTCAGCAAGAGCCTGTTGGGCTTGCTTGGCACGCTGCTCAGCTTCTTGTCGGGGAGTAGGCTTGTCCGCGTTCGGCTTGTCCGCGTTCGGCTTGTCCGCGTTCGGCTTGTCCGCGTTCGGCTTGTCCGCGTTCGGCTTGTCCGCGGTCGGCTTGTCCGCGTTCGGCTTGTCCGCGTTCGGCTTGT
>JAYUFI010000189.1:0-17865 GCA_043738805.1 Planctomycetaceae bacterium
TGATCCCGACAAAACTGTCAACGAATTTCCAGCGATCGAATGCGAACCGCCGTTGAAATCAATTTCCACCGCCGACAACGTCAGGTCATCGCCGCGAAGATGTTGCAACTCGATGCTGCCACGGGCTGTCACCGAAAAATCATTCACGAGCAAATCGTGCAAACCGACTTGATGCACGTCCGCGAAATCGCGAATCGCCAACGGCCCAGCAGCAATCTGCAAATCAACCGCCGCGTTCTGAGTCTCAAGCGTCAGGTGATGCGCACCGTTCGGGTCTGCCGAGATCGAAACCCCTGCGTTCAATCCACTGAAGTCGCTCCGATCAATCGACAAGACCGAGTGATTCGCAACGCTGTTATCAATCGTAAACAGGCCGTTCCCGCCAACGTGGTTCCAAGCTGAGCCGGTCAGATCAAACTCAATGTGATTCGCGACTTCGTGAACGGCCAAATCACCGTCGACATGCGACATCGCAAGATTTGAATGAGCCACGAACGTGAAGTCTGCGTTGAGTACACGCCGTTGCTCCAGTCGCATCAGCCTCAAACGCCGCTCTTTCTGCGGACGCGAAGCCCCAGTTGTTGTGGCCGATCTCCCGGCCAAGTCACCGTCCAGAAGACGCAAAATCTTTTGCGCCCGGCAGTGCGTCACAAAGCGGTTCAACCATTGAAAAGCCAGCATTCAGCGATCCTCGCAACCCACAAGAGCCCTGCAATCTCTTTGTTCCTAACCAGCGGCCACGACAGGAGAACAAGCCTCCGGGGCGGACGCCAGATCGCTCTTCATTTTTCGACATACTCCGCTCAAAAATCCTCGCTCAATCACCCTAGAAGAGGTGAAGTAGGTGATCAAGGCGACGGCATCAGTTTGTTCCAATTTCACAGACGAGGAAATCTGCGGCATCTGTAACAATCACAATCGTTATGACTGAAAACTAGACTCGGTAAGGCTGTCCTGGCGGAGATTCCGGAGTCGATACACGTGACATCGGAGTTACGATCATGCCAAAGCGAAAATCTTCTCTTGCGCCTGCCATCCTTGCCATGTTTTTGGTTCCGGTTGCTATTCCGGTCCTTTTTGCAATGTTGGCTACTCCTTGGTCGGAAGGGGCTCGCGCTCAAGACCAAAGCGTCGGTATCAAACGAGCCGAGTTGCCTCCGACTCGGCCTGCGCCGATGCAATCGGGAGCCTATCCTCGAAAAAGTGTGGTGAATCGCAGGTCGGAAAAACTCAACGAATCCGACCGCAACGGCCAACCTCAGCGACCATCGTCCAAAGTTGCCGTTCAAGGTGAATCGCGGCCTCAACACTCTCCGGCCCCATCGCTCCGGCCACGCACGTCGGGTGCGATCGCCAACGCACAACCGCCGCAAAAAATTCCGCAGGTCCAGCAGGCTTCGCGTGCGACCATACCGCAGCCAACAGCGCCGACTCAGAGTGATTTCGTAGACACCGAACAACGCTCGCAAGAAGTCAGCCGCAAGTTCGACGCCGACATCGCTCAAAATCGTCATTCCATCAAACGCCCGCTTCCCGTACGTCAACCAACCGTTGAAGTTGAAGATGAAGTGGATGAACTTCACGCCGATCACAGTGCATCAACGAAATCCGAAACTTCTGAAAGTGAAGCTCCCTTTGATCCGCTTGATCTGCCACCAAAACTCGCGACGACTGAACTGATCCGCGAACGCACCGCAAAAGAACGCGACACCGAACCGCTCGATGAAATGATCCCGGAGCCTCTCGAAGAACTGGCTCAGGATGATGAATCGGCTCACAATGAGCCTGTTCAGGGTGTCACAAATGCGTACTTTGAAGAACCGTTGATTGAGGAACCGCTCATCGAAGAAGAAATGCCTTCCGCTCCGGTGCGTCAACGAATGCTTGCGGAGGATTTTACTGATGGTGAATCAGACGAAGACAATTTTAGGGCAGACGCCGCCGCTCAAAACAACGCTCCGCAAAGCATCGTCTCGCCCGTCAACGGGGCTCACGAGACAACCGCGCCGCCAAGCATTCTACCGCTGCCAACTCAATCACCAGCGCAGCCAAAGTGGTACACCGACCTGCGAGCGATCAACTCCATCGACCTGCGCGAAGCGGTTCAACTTCCTCCGGTTGCGGCCGGTGACAACAGCACCAACATTTTCCAACCGCAGAATCAGGCAAATACGTTCTTGAGCCAACGCAAAGCGGTGAACTTTTCCTCGGACTATTGGACGCCGTGGAAAGCAGATCGCGACTCATATCCGTTCTGTCATTATCCGCTGTACTTTGAAGACCCGAACCTCGAACGCTGCGGACGCGGCTGGAGTTGCTTCACAACATTCGTGTCACTCGGTCGCTTCTATTCCAACATTCCGTTCATTCCTTATCGAGTCACGGCCGAACCGCATCTGTGCCGAGTCCGCTCACTCCCCGATTGCCCGGCGTGCCATAAATTTGGCTATGACGCCTACCTGCCACCGTGGAGTTGGAAAGCTGCCGCCGTTCAAACAGGTGCGTATTTCGGAGCGATTTACATCGTTCCATGAACAATGCTGTTTGCTCCCGAACAACCGGCGATCAAGCACGCAACCATATCTCACCGCGACCGAGTTCCAAAAAGTCACCGCAGTGACGACGCACGGCGAGATCGAGCAATTCTTCAGCAATCGGAAAGCCCGCTCTACGCAAATGCAACAAGCAAAGTCGTAGCGTTGTGGGGCGAAATGTTCCCGAATACTTAAATGTCGGCAGCATGTCTGGCGGCGAAGCGGTTCCGAGTAAGCCGATCGTTCCGCGCCTCATGCCGACGCCGGGGCGAATACCGCTCTCGCCGAAAACGAAAATCGAACCGGCCAGCAAATTCACTCCGATCGCATCACCAGCATTGCCGCCGACAGCGATCAAGCCGCGTCTCATGCAGTGCCCGACTTCGTTGCCCGCATTGCCGGAAATCAGAATCTCTCCGCCGGTCATCCCTTTGCGACCGCCGCGATAGACAGCTCCAATCAAGTGACCGGCGTTCCCGTTCACTCGAATGCGGCCGCCGTGCATTTCGGCTCCGACCCAATCCGCCGCGTGTCCAGAGACGATGATCTCGCCGCCGGACATCTCCGCACCAAGATGCATCCCCGCGTTTCCTTCCACACGAATTCGACCGGTCGTCAGTTTCGAGCCGATCAATTTCACGTGAGAGCAATCACCTTCCCACACCAGTTCGTTGTCCGCCGCGCTGCCGGAGACGTCGAAGAACTCGCCGATCTCGCGTTGCTTGTTGCCGTATTGAACCAACGTGTGCGCAACATCGTCGGCTGATTGTTCGCGGACGGTTTCGAGCCGAATGGCATCGACTTCCAGCGGGATTGAGGTCTTGTTGCGGAGCGAAAAAATGAGTGGCATCAGTTCCGGCCTTGTTAGTGGAGGTCGCGTTGTAGCGGTCTCTTCGCGACGCGGCAACGGACGATTTCGCGATCGTTATCACGCAGATTTTGCCAGTCAAAATAGAACGATTGAAGAAACCGTGCCGGTTGTGTCGATTTCATTGCAGTCGGTTTTTCGGTCGTCGTCGTGAGCGTTGTTCTCATCGTATGGCGCGTAATCTCGACGAACTCAGCAATCGAGCGTCATCTCGGTGGCCGATAGATGCTTCGTACCGGAATTCGGATCGTGAACTCACAACCGACACCTGTTAGCGAACGACCGAACGGAAGCGTCGTCGCCTCGGCGACTGCGTGTGCAATGAGGAGATCCGCCATGACTCGCGAACTAAATGTGCTGGCCCTCGTGAAGGATTCCGAGCGATACATCTTTCTGTACGATGAAGAGAGCGCTGATTCACTCCTGCAAACGATGGGGCAATACGCCGCTGACAAAGACCTCAGCTTCACGTGGTACGACGCGGCAGTGTTGAGCCAAAAGGTGCGTCGCCTGAAAGAAGAAGCGGACGCCGAAGCTCGCGAACAATGGTCGCGCCAAACGACTTGGTAACTCGGTCGATTCATCATGCACTCCGCGATCGACGGCTTTCTGCGTTCGCTCCGCATTGAGCGGAACGCCTCACCACTGACACTGAAGTCTTATTCCGAAGACTTCAACAGTCTGTTCGACTATTTGCAGGACCGCGTCGGTCGCTTTCCAGAGCCAGCCGAAATCGACATCACGATGCTGCGCGGCTACGTCGCGTACTTGCACGAATGCCAATACGCCAAGACGACGATCGCCCGACGTCTCGCATCGCTGCGCAGCTTCTTTCGGTATTGCACTCGTGAAAAATTGACGGGGTCGAATCCCGCCAAAGCACTGCGAACACCGCGAGTCGGACGCAAGTTGCCGAACTTCTTGACGACACAACAGACCGTGAAGCTGATCGAAACTCCGCTGACCGACGAACCGGCAGGGATTCGCGACAAAGCGATGTTGGAAACGATGTACTCCGCCGGCCTTCGTGTGGCCGAGTTGGTCGGCCTCAACATTTCCGACTGGGATCGAGACTCGAACATCTTGCGGGTCCGCGGCAAAGGCCGGAAAGAACGCATCGCACCCGTCGGTCGTTTTGCCAGTTCCGCGTTGGATGAGTGGCTCGCCGTGCGAGTCCTTTCGCCTGACGCAAAGTCCGAAGATCAAGACGCGGTGTTCTTGAATCGCTTCGGGACGCGACTGACGACTCGCAGCGTGGGCCGCATGTTGGAGAAGTACACCAAGCAAACGGGACTCGACTCAAAGACAAGCCCGCACACGATGCGACATTCGTTCGCAACTCACATGCTTGATGGCGGAGCGGACCTCCGCAGCGTTCAAGAATTGCTCAGCCACAAGAGCCTGACGACACCCAAATCTACACGCACGTCAGTACGCAGCGCATGCGGGAAACATACAACAAAGCTCACCCGCACTCGCAACAAGGAAGTAACACACCGTAAAGCCGCTTAACAGCCTGTTGAAAATCATTGTGGCTCGAAGCTCCGCGTCGAGAGTGGCGGTCATTCGCCGATGATTTTGCTGGCCGTTCACGACGCGTGAGCGTCGTGCCACAATTCTTCAACAGGCTGCTCACCTGGATTATTGGTGGACTTGGTACATTTCACTCGGCGTCAGAACCGTTGAAATTTCGGCAGTCGTTCTTCTCTGAAATGATGACTCAATGACCGTGACCTCGTCCACAACCAGTGTCTATCAAGCGCGCGGCATTACGAAGGTCTACCGCATGGGGGAGGTCGAGGTGCATGCGCTGCGCGGCGTGGACCTCGATTTGTTTGAGGGAGAATTCATCGTCCTGCTCGGCCCATCGGGGAGCGGGAAGTCGACGTTGTTGAACATTCTCGGTGGGCTGGATATCCCGACCAGCGGGTCGGTGTTTTATCGGGGGCAGGATCTCACGAAGGATGATGATGCGTTGCTGACGAAGTATCGCCGCGAGCATGTCGGGTTTGTGTTTCAGTTTTACAACTTGATTCCCAGTCTGACGGCGAAAGAGAACGTGGCATTGGTGACGGAGATCGCCAAGAGTCCGATTCGGCCGGAAGAGGCGTTGAATTTGGTCGGCTTAGGACACCGCATGGATCACTTCCCGGCGCAGCTTTCCGGCGGCGAGCAGCAGCGTGTCGCGATCGCTCGTGCGGTGTCGAAGCAGCCCGATGTCCTCTTGTGCGATGAGCCGACCGGGGCGCTCGACATTCAAACGGGGATCGTCGTGTTGGAAGTGATCGAGCGCGTGAACCGAGAACTCGGCACGACGACGGCCGTGATTACTCACAACGCGGCGATCGCCGCGATGGCCGATCGCGTGGTGCATGTGGCGGACGGACGAATCACGAGCGTCGAACGGAACGCGCAGAAGATGTTGCCGCGAGATCTGCGGTGGTGATTTTTGGTAGGCCGGTTTTCCAAGCCGGCTGAAGGTTCGATGCCCTGTTTGGAAAACCGGGCTACGGAGGAGGGCACATGTCGAAATCACACGTCCTTGCGCTCGATCAAGGCACGACCTCAAGCCGAGCGATTGTGTTTGATCGCTCGGGGCAAGTGGTCGGTTCGGCGCAGCGGGAATTTCCGCAGTTGTTCCCGTCGCTGGGGCATGTTGAGCATGATCCGGAGGCGATTTGGGAAAGTCAGTTGGCGACCGCTCGACAAGCGCTGACGAACGCGAAGTTGACGGCGGCGGACATCGCGGCGATCGGCGTCACGAATCAGCGGGAAACGACGATACTGTGGGAGCGAGACACCGGTCGGCCGGTCGCGAATGCGATTGTCTGGCAGAGTCGTATCACGTCGGACATTTGCGAGCGGATGAAGGCCGACGGCCTGGAGTCCGTCTTTCGGGCGAAAACGGGGCTCGTGCTCGATCCCTATTTTTCGGGGACGAAGATTCGGCATCTGCTCGACACACTGCCGGGGTTGCGATCGCGAGCGGAGCGGGGCGAGATTCTCTTCGGCACAGTCGACAGCTTTTTGATTTGGCGGTTGTCGGGAGGCAAGCGGCATGTCACCGACGTCAGCAACGCCAGCCGGACGCTGCTGTTCAACTTGCACACGCTCGATTGGGACGACGAGTTACTCACGCTGTTGAACGTGCCGCGAGCGATGCTGCCGCAAGTCTGCTCGTCGAGCGAGCTGTATGCCGAGTGCGATGCGAAGTGGCTCGGCGGTTCGATTCCAATTGCGGGTGACGCCGGTGATCAGCAAGCGGCCACATTCGGGCAAGCCTGTTTCGAGCCTGGTAGCGCGAAGAACACTTACGGCACCGGCTGCTTCATGCTCATGAATACTGGCACTCAACCGTCGATGTCGCACAACGGGTTGCTCACGACAGTCGGCTGGCAGATCAACGGGGAGACGACGTATTGCCTGGAAGGTTCGGTCTTCATCGCGGGTGCCGCAGTGCAATGGTTGCGGGACGGTTTGCAAATCGTGCAGCACGCAAGCGAGACCGAAGAGCTAGCGACTTCGGTGCCGGACAACGGCGGCGTTTATTTCGTCCCGGCGTTCGTCGGTTTGGGAGCACCGCATTGGGATGCCGACGCACGGGGGGTGATCGTCGGGCTGACTCGCGGAACGACGAAGGCGCACATCGCGCGCGCGGCGTTGGAGGCGATGGCCTATCAAACCCGCGATGTGCTCGACGCGATGCGTGAAGACTCCGGCGTGGCGATTCAATCGCTGCGAGTCGATGGCGGCGCGACGGCCAATAACTGGCTGATGCAGTTTCAAGCGGACGTGTTGGGCGTCACGGTCTCACAACCGGAAGTTCAGGAAACCACGGCACTCGGTGCCGCGTACCTGGCCGGCTTGGCGACAGGCGTCTGGCGCGACACGAGCGACATCGTCGCCAACTGGCAGTTGCAGCGCGAGTTCGCACCGACGATGTCGGAGACCAAACGTACCGAATTGGTCAGCACATGGCGTCGAGCAGTCGAACGGTCGCGCGGATGGATTGATGGTGCGAATTGAGTCACGCACATCGCGAGGCGAGATCATCAGTGGGGCCGAGTCGGCTAAAGTGATTGACGGTCTGGTGTTTTTCATTCGTGGTTCGGCTTTGCTATCTGCGGGAAATCTGGTCCGAGTTACTGACCACGAATGGCAAGGCCGAACCACCGATCGAAGAGACAATGAAGCGATTGGCTGATTGGGAATCTCACTGGATTGGTGACTTGGTCTGACAGGCCACTACAGCTTGCGTAGTTTTTTTCACAAAGCCACTTACGATATCGAACCCTGATACCGTCACTTCTTGCCTTGAGCGATCAATGCCTCGACATCAGACACAATCAAAGCCTCTCCGCCGATTCCTGCTCTCACTATTTGTTGGAGCAGTGTGCTGCGTGTTGATTGGAGTCGCGACACGATCTTCGTCACCAGCAAACGGACAAACCTTGCAGGCAACTGGCGAGATGAAGTGGTATCGAGGCAACTTGCACACGCATTCGTTGTGGAGCGACGGCGACGATTACCTGGAGTCGATCGCCTTGTGGTATCGCGAACATGGTTATGACTTTCTTTGCTTCACCGATCACAACGTGCTGGCAAACAAAGAACGCTGGATCGACGTGGACAAATCGAAGGGCATGCAGCAGGCGTTCGACAAGCTCAAGGAGAAGTTCGCCGGTGACTGGGTCGAACAGCGAACAACGCTGGATAAGAAGACCAAGGAAGACCGGCTGGAGACACGTTTGAAAACGTTTCGCGAAGTCTCCGATCGCTTCAATGAACCGGGAAACTTTTTGCTCATTCAAGGCGAAGAGGTTTCTGATGCGTTCCAGAAGTTCCCGGTCCACATGAACGCGACGAACTTGAAAGAACTCGTGGTGCCGCGTCACGGAGCCAGTGTTGCAGAGACCATTCAGAACAACACGGACGCTTTGATTGCTCAGCGCGAGCGGACCGGGCAGCCGATGATCATTCACCTCAATCACCCGAACTTTGGATTCGGCGTGACGGCCGAAGATCTGATGCGAATTCGCGGAGAGAATTTCTTTGAGGTCTACAACGGACATCCCGGCGTCCACAATTCCGGCACGAAAGAGCATGCTTCGACCGAGCGGATATGGGACATCATCAACACGTTCCGGTTGAGCGAACTGCAACTGCCGCCGTTGTTCGGGCTCGGCACCGACGACGGACACGCTTATCACAACATCCCCAGCCGAGGCTCCGAACCGGGGCGAGGTTGGTGCATGGTCCTCGCCAATGCCCTGACTCCCGAAAGCTTGATCGCCGCAATGGAGGCAGGCAGGTTTTACGCATCAAGTGGCGTGACGCTCGAACGTGTGACATCGTCGAACGAGAGACTCGAAGTCGCCGTCAAAGCTGACCCTGGCGTGAAGTACACGATCGAGTTCATCGGGACACGCCGTGGTTTCGACAGGAAAAGTGAGCCGGTACTCGATAGCGAAGGAAAGGAAATCCGAGCGACTCGCCGTTACAGCGACGACATCGGCAAAGAGTTCGCTCGCGCCGAGGGGACGTCAGCCAGTTACCGTTTCACCGGCGATGAGATTTACGTTCGAGCCCGCATCACTTCGTCTCGTCAACATCCCAATCCTTCGGAAGTCGGTGAGTTCGAGCGTGCTTGGACGCAACCAGCGCTCGGACCGGCGGCTAAATAACTTTCTAATTTCAAATTTGAAATGAGACATGATTCAGTACGACCCTCATCACTGGCGGAGCCACTTGTTCGATATTCGCGGCTCAATGGTCCGTGAGATTTTTTCGCGAGTCGCCGTTTGTGCGATCTGGTCGGTCGCGGTCGTTGCATGGCATCGAACGGGACAAGCCCCCGAGATCAACATACCGCTACACGGTCACACGCTGACCGGCGTGGCGCTCGGCCTGCTGTTGGTGTTTCGGACGAACGTCTCTTACGAACGGTTTTGGGAAGGTCGTCGCCAATGGGGTAATATCGTCAACGATTGCCGCAACCTCGCGCGGTTGAGTTGTTCGCTGCTGAAAAATGACCCAGAACTGCTCAGTTATTGGTTGCAATGGACGATGGTCTTTCCGAGGTCAGTGATGAATCGGTTGCGTGGTGGCACGACGCTGGGGCCGATCACCGTTGGGCTCCCGCAGAATGATGTTGTTGCGACTGAAAATGCTCAGCATGTGCCGTTGGCGGTGTCGCGGAAGATGACCGAGCAACTCGAAACAGCGCGGCAGCGCGGGCTCATCAGCGATATTCAGCAAATGACGCTCGACGGTGGCATTCAGCGGCTGATCGACTCGCTGGGGGCGTGCGAGCGGATTCACAACACGCCGCTGCCGTTCGCTTACATGGTGCATCTGAGGCGAGCGTTGATCTGCTATTTTGCGACTCTGCCGATGGCGCTCGTCAGTGATTTCGGCTGGCTGACGATCCCGGCGACGTTGCTCATCGCGTATGTGATGCTTGGCATCGAGGAGATCGGAGTCGAAATCGAAGACCCGTTCGGCGACGATGAAAACGACCTGCCGCTACAATCGCTGTGCGAGACGATTGAGAGCAACCTGCGCGAACTGCTGCCCGTGAAGTCACCCAAAGCGTTCGCGAGGGCGAGCGTTTCACGAGAATGAACTCTGAAAGAAATTGACGACATGTCACCTTGGGAATTTTGGATCGATGTCGGTGGGACGTTTACCGATTGCATTGCTCGTTCGCCTTCGGGGGAATTATTGCCGGTCAAAGTGCTCAGCAGCGGTGTGACGAAGGGGCAAGTTGCGGAGGTTCAAGGGACGAATCGGATCGTTGATCCGTCGCGTCGCGGTGAGCTGAAAGAGTTTTGGACCGGCTATGACCTGCGTTTTCTCGATGAGCATGGCGAGACGATCGCGACGGCCAAGATTGCGTCATTTCATCCGCGCATGGGTGTGCTGTCGCTCGAACAAATGCTGCCGCCGTCGGTTGGTCCCGGAACGCGGTATGAAATGACTGCGGGCGAAGAGGCTCCGATCTTGGCGATTCGGACAGCGCTCGCGCTGCGATTAAAGGAACCGATTCCGACGGTCAACGTGCGACTGGGAACGACTCGCGGGACGAACGCTTTGCTCACTCGGCGCGGCGCGCGGACGGCGTTCATCACCACGAAAGGCTTCGCGGATGTCTTGCTGATCGCGAACCAAGATCGGCCGCGTTTGTTCGATCTCGACATTCAAAAGCCCGAACCGCTGTTTGCGACGGTCGTCGAGATTGATGAGCGGATTGATGCGGACGGTGCGGTGTTGCGGGAGCCGGATGAGGGGGCGATTCGGGCGCAGTTGGTGGCGCTGCGCGGTTCGTTGCCCGTCGTCAGTGGTCAGTGGGAAGAGCTGCGTCAAAGCTCGACAACGGACAACTCCCCCATCGACTCGCTCGCAATTTGCCTGCTGCATTCATTCTCGAACGCCGCTCACGAACTGCTCGTCGAACGGATTGCTCGCGAAATCGGCTTCACGGAGGTCAGTGTTTCGAGTCGTCTTGCGCCGTTGATCAAGATTGTCAGCCGAGGCGACACGACGGTGATGGATGCATACTTGAATCCGATCCTGCGGAAGTATGTCGGCGACTTGAAATCTCAAATTTCAAATCGCAAATCACGAGCATTAAATCACAACTCAGAAATCTCAAATCAGGGACCAACGCTGAAACTCATGACCTCCGCTGGCGGTTTGGTTGATGCAGATCGTTTCGTGGGTAAGGACAGCATTCTGTCGGGACCGGCTGGGGGAGTGATTGGTTTTTCGCGGATCGCTCAGCAAGCCGGATATCCGCGCGCGATCGGTTTCGACATGGGCGGGACGAGTACCGACGTGGCTCGATTTGGCGGCGAGTACGAGTACGAATTTGAAACCAAGAAGGCCGGCGTGCGCATCGTTGCGCCGATGTTGGCGATCGAAACAGTCGCAGCCGGCGGCGGGAGCATCTGCGATTTTGATGGAGTGAAGCTGGTCGTCGGCCCGCAGAGCGCGGGTGCCGATCCGGGACCAGCGTGTTACGGACGCGGCGGGCCACTGACCGTCACGGATCTGAATTTGTGGTTGGGTCGCATCGTTCCGTCACGGTTTCCGTTTTCGTTGGATCACGTTGCCGTGGAACGGCGGTTGGTGGATTTGATGGGGCGGTTGCCAGACAGCGAAGCGCACCGCGTTTCTGATGCTGTGCATAAGACAGATGAGACGAATAAGACCGATGTGAGTGATGAACCCCATGAGCCGTATTCGTCCCATAAGTCCTATCAAACGGTGCCGCCTCGTCAATCATCTTCACTCGACGAACTTGCTCACGGTCTTTGTCAAATCGCGAACGCCAACATGATTCGCGCGATTCGCAAGATTAGCGTCGTTCGCGGTTACGACCCGGCAGATTATGCGCTCGTCTGTTTTGGTGGGGCCGGTGCTCAGCACGCTTGTGCGATCGCCGAATCGTTGGGGATGCGGCGTATCTTGATTCATCCGCTGGCGAGCTTGCTCAGCGCGTATGGAATCGGGCTTGCGGATGTGCGGCGGTTCGGCGAACGCTCCGTCTTGCGAGCGTATGACGATGTCACCGCAGACGAGTTCGAGTTGTTGTTCACTGAGCTGGAACAAGCGGCTCGCGCGGAGGTCGCTGCTGAAGGGATTCCGCCCGAACGGATGAAGCTGCCGATTCGATCGCTTGATCTGCGTTATGTGGGTGTCGAGTCGGTAATTCGTGTGACTTGTCCAGGCGATGGGAACTATGCGGCGAGGTACGCAGAGTTGCATTGTCAGATTTACGGATACGCGCACTCGGACAGAAAGTTAGAAGTGACCGTCGCTCGCGTGGAGTTCGTCGGCATGACAGTCGATCCGGTGACGCCGCGACAAGAGGTCGTCGAACGGAAGCCGGAACCCGATGAGACGATGCAGACGTTCTTCGGCGGTTCGCGACAAGAGACGCCGGTTTTCTTTCGAGAGAACCTTCACGCTGGTGATAAGTTCAACGGCCCGGCACTGATCTCGGAGCCGAGTTCGACGATCATGGTTGAGCCGAGCTGGACGGTGCTCGTCCTTGATCGGGGCGAAATTTTGTTGATGGCTCGTGCGAAATCGTCACGCGGCAAACAAGCGAGACGGTTGCAGTCGAGCAACATTGATCGACGACCTCGGCGACAAGTTGAAGAGTTCGTGACGGCGTTCCGTTTGTATCTCGCGGCGAATCACATCGGCATGAATCGCGACCGGACGCTAGTGGCTCAAGAAGCGTTTGCAATCGTCGGGCCGTTCGAGGCGACGCGTTTGATCGACAATCTGGCCGCACATCCGAAAGGCCGCTTGGTCGCTCAGCCCAGGATTTATCGCGGACTGCGGCAGCTTGCGGAATCGGGGCTGATCACGTTGACGAAGACGGAAGACGGACGTGATGTCTATTCGGTCGCGAGTTTCGATGTGATTCCCACTGTGATCGAAGCCAGCGCAAGTAATCCGAAGCGTCAGCGAGGACGAATGCTTCCAGAAGTTTCCGATTCAACGGCTGACGTGAGCCCTGCGTCCGATGAATTCAATGCCGAGTCACGTGGAACGACCGCCCTCGCTGATGCTTCGGGTTACTTACCGGAAGCGACTCCCTGCGACCCGGTGCTGTTGGAAATCTTCAACAACCTCTTCGCGTCGATCGCCGAGCAGATGGGAGTCATGCTGCAAAAGACATCGTGTTCGACGAACGTCAAAGAGCGACTCGATTTCAGTTGCGCGATTTTTGATCCGAGTGGCAACCTCATCGTGAATGCTCCGCACATTCCGGTACATCTCGGAGCAATGGGCGAAACGGTTCAGCGAATCATCGCGGACAACTCGGATGAACTGTCGCCGACGAGCGTGCGGCGAAGCGGCAATTCAGTGTTTGTCACGAACGACCCGTATCGCGGCGGCTCGCACTTGCCGGACGTGACGGTCATCACGCCGGTTCGCGACACCGCCGGCCGCTTGATTTTCTTTACGGCCAATCGTGCTCATCACGCGGAGATCGGCGGCATCGTGCCGGGAAGTATGCCGCCGTTTTCAAAAACGCTGGGCGAAGAAGGGGTGTTGATTCGCAACTTCAAGCTGATCAACAACGGCCTCTTTTGTGAGGCGGACTTGCGAACATTGTTGCTCAGCGGGCCGTATCCGACACGCGCGATCAACGACAATGTGGCTGACATCCGCGCGCAGGTCGCGGCGAATCAGTTGGGAGTCCGGCAGTTGTTGGAGCTAGTGGAGAAGCATTCGCTCGCGGTCGTGCAAACCTACATGGGGCATATCCAACAAGCGGCCGCGACGAAGATGCGGCTGGCGTTGTCGGCGATTCCCGACGGGACGTATCAGCGCACCGATCATCTCGATGACGGCTCGCCGATTTGTGCGACGATCATCAAGCAAGGAGACTCCGCGTCCGTCGACTTCACCGGTACTGGGCCCGTCCTGTCGAGCAACCTCAACGCGAATCGAGCGATCGTGACGGCGGCGGTGATGTATGTCTTCCGTTGCCTCATCAACGAAGACCTGCCACTCAACAGCGGCGTGATGGAACCGATCACGATCGTACTTCCCGAATGCCTGCTGAACCCGCCGGAACAAGCCAATCCCGCGTTGAATCCAGCCGTTGTCGGCGGCAACGTCGAAACATCGCAACGAGTCGTCGATGTGCTGTTCGGAGCACTCAACGTTGCCTCTGCAAGCCAAGGGACGATGAACAATCTCACGTTCGGCGATGCGACCTTCGGCTATTACGAAACGATCTGTGGCGGCTCCGGTGCGACGTCGAATGCGGACGGAGCGGACGCAGTCCACACACACATGACGAACACTCGGCTGACCGACGTTGAAGTCATTGAGCGGCGTTATCCGATCCGCGTCCACGAATTCTCGATCCGCAAAGGCTCCGGCGGCACAGGCCAACATCGCGGCGGCGACGGCATCGTCCGCAAGCTCGAATTTCTAAAACCGCTCAACGTCTCACTGCTCACCGAACGCCGAGGTCCGTTCGCTCCCTTCGGCCTCAACGACGGCCAACCAGGTTCACTCGGCCAAAATACGTTGCTGAAAGCGGGCGAGTCTGAAGCAATCGACCTCGGTGGCAAGGCCCAGATTCAAGTGCAACCCGGCGATGTGCTCACCATCCAGACGCCCGGCGGCGGCGGATTCGGAAGCTGACTCTTCTCAATTCAATCCTCTGTGTCCGCCGTGTCTCCGTGGTAATTTTCAAACCACGGAGACACGGAGAAATCAGACAGTTCACATCACAACGGATAGCATCGCTTCGCAGAAGTGGCGTGCGCAGCACAAGAAATTTGTTCAAGACGTCGAACCCAAGAATGACTCGCAACGTAGCCTTGACGTCAATTCGGGTTTCTTGTGCCTACGACTGAGTCATCGGGTGATTAACCTCACTCCGGCAACTCGCATTGCACGCCGCGGTCTGATCGCAGCATAAATCCGCGATGCGAGGGCCGCGAGACGAACCGCAAGATCGCGAGGCCCGCCTCGGTTGTCATTGTGGCTTCGAGTTGTTTGATGGACTCGCTCAGGCTGAGGCGATTGCGACAGAGGATGCGGTACGCGGCTTTGATCTCGGCCTGTTGATCGCCACTGATCCCCGCGCGTCGTAGGCCGACGGAGTTCACTCCGATGCACCCCGTGCGACCGGCGACGAGAAAGTACGGCGGGACGTCCTGGCTGACCATGCTCAAGCCGCCGATCATGGCCAGTTCGCCAATCTGTACGAACTGATGCACGGCGACATGGCCGGACAAGATCGCCTTGCGACCGACTGAGACATATCCGCCGAGCAAAACGCCGTTGACCAACATCGCTTCATCAGCGACGGCGCAATTGTGGCCGACATGGGCTCCGGCCATGACGAGGCAGCGTTCGCCGATGCGCGTGGTGGAATCAGGAGCCGTGCCGCGATGCACCGTCACGTGTTCGCGCAGAGTCGTCCCGTTACCAATGTGGCAATGACTGATCGCTCCACGAAACGCAAGATCCTGTGGGAGGTCACCGATCACGCAACCGGCATGAATGCGACAAGCACTACCGATGTGCGTGTGGCCGAGCAAATGCACGTACGGACCGATCGTGGTGTCGGCTCCGATATGCACCGGGCCGTCGATCACACAGTAAGGACCGATCTCTACTGTGGGATCAATCACGGCAGCGGAGTCGATAATTGCGGTCGGATGAATCGACACCAAGATGCCTTGAAGAGAGACAGATCATTGACGAGATCGTTGAGGTCGTACCGAAGGAGTGTAGCCATTGGCTAGGTCGGTGGCGCACCTGCGAGGCAGTGACTTCAAGTAAGTTTTCCATTATCTCCGTTGAAGAATGCTCGGAGAATGTGTTATCAGGGCTTGCGGGGGAACTCCCGTCGCTGCGGTGACGGCGGCGGCCGATTGTGCTAGTTCGTTGAGCGTGTCGAGGTACGCTCGGCGGCTTTGAATCAGGCTGGTTCGCGCTTGAAAGATGCGGAGCACGTCGACTTCGCCCGCTTGGAATTGAGCTTCGAGTCGTTGCAACTCAATCGGCAGCGCGGTGCCGTTGTTTGCCGCCGTGTCGGCGATGAGCCGTCGCGCTCGTTCGTAGCGATCGATGGCGGCGCGGGCGTCGAGTTCCGCTCGCGTTTGCAGTTGTTGCCAGGCGACCGTTTGTTGAAGCAATTCCTGGCTCCGCTGCTTCAGCAGCGGCGTGCCGTTGTTGAGGATCGGCAAATCCATTTGGGCTCGAAAGCCGACGAAGGTGACGCCGCTGTCGTTCCGCTGATAGTACGGCCCGATTTGCAGGTCCGGCGTGCGCGCGGCATTGGCCAGATGGCAGTTCGCTCGCGCGGCGTCGAGGTTCGCTCGTGCGGCGAGCACATCGGGGCGGCAGGCGGCCAGCGACGCGACGACTTCGTTGGGATCGGTCGACTCGGATCGCATCGCCAAATCGGCTGACATGACGCTTGCCAAATGAGTCGGATCGGCGGCCTGCCAGTTCCAGTGCGTCAGGTCTTCTGTCAGTTCCAGCGGCTGCGACATCGGCAGATTCAATTGTCGTTTCAAGTCGAGCAGCGCGGTCTGATAGTTCGCTTCCAGAAGCTGCGCTTGCTGCCGAGTGGACCGCACATCGAGCCGCACGATCGACACATCGGCGGCGGTGGCCTGTCCCGCTTTGAGTTGCCGTTCGAGGATCGTCAGCAGGTGCTCATTGTTGTCGGCGTTCGCCTGCGCAAGATCACGCACTCCCTTTTGATACAGGGCGGTGAAATACAACCGCTCGGTCTGCGCGACGTTTTGCAACTGCGCGTTGAGGATGTTCCAGCGCGTGCTGTTGAGCGCCGCGCTCGCTCCCTCTTCGCGATGTTGTTGTTGATGCGCGAGTTGAATCTGCTGCATCATCAACACGTAATGAGCTGTCGTGCCTCCGCCACTCCCGCCTGCCGGCGAGTTTTGATACGGCGTCGCTTGCACTTGGACCCACGGGTTGAAGGGATACGTCTCGGCCACGCCGAGCGCCGCTTCGCTGACTCGTTCTGTTTGCCGCTGCGTGATGAGGTCGGGATTCTGACTGAGTCCCGTTTCGATCGCTTGAGTTAGCGTCAAAGACTGCTTGTTGTTGTCAGCGGTTGAAGCACTCGGCATTTCGACGACGACTTCGGCGGAAGCCAATTGAATCGCCGACACGGGTTTCGCTATTGTGGCTTGAACGGTCGGCTGATTGATTGAGGTCAGCGGCTGCAATCCCGCGCTGCGAGCCTGCGATTGTTGAAACGCACCGTTCGAGCGGCAGCCTACGAGGCCGAGCATCACCATCGCCGCAGTCAGCGAAGTTCGATAAAGCGGCCTCATGATGCTCGGTTCCATCCGCGACGACACACGCAAAGCCAGCTCAACGTCCTTGCCGAGTGACTTGTCTTCCCGATTCGGCGAATCGCTACGACCGTAATAACACGGCGATCTCAGATGAGGCAAAATTCACGCAGTCGCCAACAGTCCGCGAAGTTGGGCGGAGTTTGCCGCCGTAGCACATTCGGCACGTAGGTTGGGACTCCGTCCCGACCCTTCCGTCCCGCGTGTTGAGTCTGGGCGAAGAGTGTCGGGACGGAGTCCCAACCTCTTCACGCCTTGGTGAAGGCGTCACGGTAAGTGGCTGATGGCTGGCCTGTTGTGTAAGTGCCATAATTTGGGCAACAATATATACTTGGAGCATCACGGCTGAACTCGCCCTAGATCGCGGCCGGCTGGGGAGCGAGGGCCACCAGATTGTCTCGGTACAATCGAGCGAACGGCTGACTAAGCCACGCATCTACGAGTGATGTCTCTGCCTCAATCACTTTGGATGATTTAGCCAATTGACTGAGCATCGTTTGCCCGACGTGGATCAGAGAAAAGCACAGAAGCAGAAGGAAGTCGTCTTTCTCATGGTCAAGAGCCCATCCGGTGAATCGGCCAAAATGCT
>JAYUFI010000190.1:0-2551 GCA_043738805.1 Planctomycetaceae bacterium
TTCCTCCACTTGGCCGCATCCATGATCCTCCTCGCGTGAATGTCAACACGGCCTAGTATCCAAACCTCAAGCCGTCTGCGAAAGATGCTTGTGGCGATGGAACCACTCAGAGGCTCGCTGATAGAAACGACCGGCGACCGCTTTCGTGAGTTTCTTGCTGTTCCACAAAAGTCGCTCGCGCAAAACCGTCATGGAATCAGCGACCACGAGCTTCGCGGCCTTTGTCGCGGGTGTGTGATCAACGATTGGCAAGCGGCCGGCGATCAGCAGAGAGCCGTGATTCGTCCAACGACAAACCGGCTCGCTGGTGAACAAGATTTTCAGACCCGCTCGTTCGGCAGCGGCAGCAACTCGCAATGAGTAGAAGCCGCCGGGCACAGAACCGCAAAACATTGGCTCGCCCACGATGTCCGACAAGATGGCCGATGAGTCGGTCCATTCTGCTTGAAGCTCATGATCGCTCAACTCGTTGAGCCGTCGTGGGTGCGAACACGAATGCGTGCCGATGACGTGACCTCGTTCATGCAGTTCGAGGATTTGTGCCGCCGACAAAAATCCGGGTTGTCCGATGTAATTGGTCGGCACGAAGAAGTGCCCTCGCCAACCAAGCACTTCGAGCCGCTCGGTGATTTCGGTGATCGCTGACACGCCCGCATCGTCGAACGAAAACAAACCGGGACATTGTCGGTTCGCCGGTTCGCGTAGCAGCTCGCGCGCGGTCGAGACCGTTAGATTTCGACAAACGGCGATCGCTAACAGATGGGCGTCGAACGCGTCGCAAGTCAGCTTGTACCGATTCGCAACCGCGCCGCAGAAGCCACTGGAATCCAATTGGCCTGTCGGCACGACGTCATGATAAAGCAGGGTGGCAGCTTGCATGATTGATCCGCTGAGCTGATCGCTTCCAAGCGAAGTACTTGGTCAACCACGGCTGTCCCCAAACAGCCGTGTGGCGTCCTTGAGTCGGAATTGCTTGAGCCGTTTCCGCGACGATCTCTTCCAGCCTGAGCCGAATGGCGTCGAGGTTTGCGGTAACCGCTTTTGTTTGAATGACGATGTGTGAGTCGTTGAAGGAATTGAAGTCACACGAGAAGTAGCCATAGACCGGCCCGGTATCGACACCCGCGTCAATGCGGAGCAACGTGACCGCAACTTTCTCAGGCTCACCGTTCGCCAACGCCCAAAAACAGCCGTGAGCGTTGCGATATTCCGGACACATTCCCGGATGCAACACGTAAGTTCCCAGCGGCGGAATCGAAAACACCTCCGGTTTCAACAGCGTCTTGCAACGCGCGATCATCAAGTCGGGCGCGACATCGCGGAGAAATTCGCGAGCCTCCGGTGAGTTCGGGCTGTTCGCATAACAGACACACGGAGTCGTTAGTGATTCTGGAAATTGCTGAGTCAGTCGAGCCAACTCGGCCTCTTCCCACGCGCGATCGCGTTGAGCCAAAAACAGTCGGTAATAAAGCCGGAACGCGGCGACATCCGCGATGCGCAACAGCCCGTTCCGTTGAATTTCTTTCCGCACGCGCTGCCACATCCGCTTACCTGGCTCGCGCAAGACAAGCACGCCAGCCAGCTCCGAAAACGAACTCATCCAACGAGCGAGCCCAATCTCGTCCAGCCGAGCCCCGTCGTGGCAAATCAATACTGTCTTCATGAGGTGCGTCCTATGGTGAGGCGATGACTTCGCGTCACGACGCACGCTCCGTGCCAGACAATGATCACTGCGACAAACCCGGTGAATGCACATGCGAAGCGTGATCATGTTGCCGATCAGCAACATGATCATGTGGTGTTTGAGCAACGAGAAAAAACATAGGGTACGTTTTCAACGTGCCAACTCAACCAGATTCGAGCACGTTGAAAACGTGCTCCAGAATCTTCACACGCACTTCGCGAGCAGCGGCTCAATCAGTTCCAGCGGCAAGAACGCTTTGAGTTGCTCGGCGGTGTTCCCTCGACCGAGATGTGCGATCTGCTTGATGAGGCTGCTGGAGATGTGTGAATACTTTTCGCTCGCCATCAAGAAGACAGTCTCGATCGCTGGATCGAGCGCTCGGTTGGCAAGCGTCATCGTGAATTCAGTTTCAATGTCGGTCAGCGTGCGGACACCGCGCAACATCACCGCCGCATGACACGAACGAACGAAGTTCACTGTCAGTCCCGCGAAGCATTGCACCTCAACATTTTTCAGCGGAGCAACGACCTGCTGAATCGCAGCCAAGCGCTCCTCCGGTGCGAACAACGGACGCTTCTCTGGATTGAGACCGATCCCGACCGTAAGCCGATCGAACAGCGCCGAGCCGCGACGAATGATGTCGAGATGGCCGAGCGTCAGAGGATCAAAGCTTCCCGCGTAGACGGCATGATGGGGACTCAACTCAGACATGATCGGCCCTTCGTAAGCAGACGGAAATCAGGTCGGTCCAGCTTATCGAAACCGTGTGAGGCTAGCGAAGTCACGAGTATCAAAAGCAACAGGCCGAGCAAATCATGCTCGGCCTGTTGGCTTTTGTTTTGTCTTGCAAGTTTCAGTCACCTGAAA
>JAYUFI010000191.1:0-2549 GCA_043738805.1 Planctomycetaceae bacterium
CGGCTCGCGTGCGATGGCTTGTCGTTTGTCGGTGCGCGAACTGCGAGGCCGCACGCGAGCCGCGTGCGCCACGCCTTTGGCATCACGCTTGCAAGGTCATTGGCCCGACTCCTCGCCTCGCCTTTGAAAGGACGGCCATCGTGCTTACACTCAAAAAGATTCTGTGCCCGGTCGATTTCAGTGACCTCAGCCTCAATGCTCTGTCGATCGCGGTCGATCTGGCGTCCAAGTTTCAGTCCGAGCTGCACCTGCTGCATGTCTTCGAAGGCTACGACGAGATCTCGCTGAACCCGGAGACGGCGTTGACTCCGATGCCGCAGTGGCTCACGAAGCTGCGGCAGGTCTGTCAGGAGAAGCTGGCCGAGCTGCCCAGCGCCGACCTCGCCGCGCGTTGCCCCGTCATCGTGCGAGCAGATCGAGAAGGCCCGGCGATCCACGAAATTCTCGACTACGCCGCGTATCAGAAAATCGACTTGATCGTACTGGCGACTCATGGCCGGACCGGACTGAAGCACCTCTTGATGGGCAGCGTGGCGGAGAACGTCGTTCGCAGCGCCAAGTGCCCGGTGCTCACCGTCCGTGGGTCTGAATCAGCTTGAACATAACCGTACCGCGACCGTGAGGGAGCGGCCTGTCCTCAATGTGACGGGCCGCTCTCTCACGGTCGCGATGCGGTTTTGAAGCGGGCACTACCGCGCCGGCCGATCCGCGATCAAGTTGGCTCGCGACCATTTGTGACACTCGATGCACTGCATGGTCATTTCGAGCCAAGTGAGCGCGGCCGCATCGAGCTTTTCGTCTTTCCCGTTCTTGACCAACCGCTGAGCCACTCGCTGGAAGTCAACGCTGTGTTCGCGGAAGAGCGGGTCGTTGGAGACGCGCCATTTCTCAGCGAGGCTCATCTCTTCAAGTTTCGCGGCTCCCTCTTGAATCAACTCAAAATCTTCCAGAGCAAGCCCGGCCAGCACTTTTTGTGATGCTTCCAACTTCATCCGCATGAACTTCGACAATCCCTGCCGAGCAGGAGTCGCCTTCTCATCATCTTTCTTCGCCGCCTTCGCGTCTCCTTTTTGCGCAGACTCGACTTTCTTCGGAGGCTGAGTCTCCTGTGTGGCGGCGAACTGAGTCATGGTCAGTCCACCCGCGCCGATTAACGCGACGGCCAACGCGCTCCAACCCCATCGAGATGTCTTCATCACAAGTCTCCATTTGGAAAGGTGAGTCATCAAACAAAGTTCTCCGGCCAACGAACAGTGGCCCAACTTGATCGGAAACAAGCTGGGCCACTCTGAGGCGAGCTTAACTCTCGCATCTGTTACTTGGATTCTGGCTTCGCGGAGTCTTTGTCTTTTGGCGAAGTCTCCGTTGATGGTTTGGCCTGACTGGCTTTCTTCCACCATTGAGCCACTCGGTCTCGGAATCGCTCGACGGAACCGGTTGTCTTTTCGTGTGTCGCGGGGGTTGTGTTGGTGATGTCGTGTGTGACGGTTTCGATCTCTTTGTTGAGTTCTTCGATCTCACTCTTCGCGCTGTCGTCTGCAACCACTTGCTGATACAGAGCCAAGTAGCCGCGAGCAATTCGCAGATTGGCCTCAGCGACATGATACTGTTGCCGTTTCGCGGCCCCGTGAGCAAATTCCAATGCCTCGCGAGCTTCTTGCAATGGCGATTCGATCCTGATCGTCTTGACTTCCGTCCCTCGGCTTTGAGCGAGAGCCAGTGCTTCATCAGCATCGGCGTCATCATCATCGTTCGCCAAAGAGCGCTTTGCGACATGGAGCCGACGTTCGATGTAGCTCAGATTGACGATCAAGTCCGACTCAATCAACTCGTGCCCCTCGAACTCGCGGCCTTCTTCCTCGGCAGCGTCTTTTTTTGACTCAAGGATCGGGCGAGTGATCTCGACTTCGATGAACTGACGCAGAACCGTGATGACATCGGCCTGAACGTCTTCCGAGTCTTCATAAATCACTTTGCCCCCAGCATCTTTGACCGTCGTGGCGACTCGCGTTTTGGGAAGCAATTGGTGAATCAATTCGGACACTTTCAACGCTTTGTCGATCGCGACATTGGCGGCGTCCTTGTCTCCACCATCAATCGCTCTCCGAGCTCGATTCACCTGATGCAAGAGATGCGTGCCGAGAATCGAAACGTTTCGGGCATCGTCTTCTGAGAGCGGCTTCCCAATGACCTGGGTTTGCACATCGGCTTTCAGTCCACTGCCAACCTTGTGTGCCTTTTTCCCCTTGCCGACTTCATCGTCAGCACGCAGATGCCCGCCCGCGATCACCGAAAGAGCTAACAATCCCGCCGCAGCTCCAAGCAACCAGCGGCCATGTCCGACCTGACTCGCCAAGTTTTTCACAGAACTCATGACTTCTACTCCTTTGATTTGTAACAGCGGTAGCAACCCCACTTGGTCTCCAGACGCAAATCACACATGCTTCCTTCGCAGACGTCCTCTGACCCCGGGAGCGTCCTGTGGTCTTGCATGTGTCCTTTGCACGAAACCGGTTCGTGGTTGTTCCGCAAGTTCGATGCCGCGATTG
>JAYUFI010000192.1:0-6715 GCA_043738805.1 Planctomycetaceae bacterium
CACCACGGAAACGTGGGAGAGTTGCAAACTCAGCATGGAGAGTGACTGGCAGGCGCTGAGAGGCGGATTGAACAGAACCACCGCGAAATTTCAGGAGGGGTGGAACGCGACCAGTCCGCTGCCCATCGTGCGAACATTTTTCCAAACAACAGGAGAACGATGATGTCAGAATCTGAACGCTATCAGTCGGCCAAAAAGCAGGTGCGGGATCAAAGGGATTTCTGGGTCCATCTCGCCGTGTTCTCGGCCGTGAATACCGGCTTGGTCACGCTCAATCTGGTCAAGTCGCCAAAGAAACTCTGGGTCCAGTGGGTTCTCATGGGTTGGGGCGCGGGGCTTTTACTGAATGGTTACCAAGTGTTCGGCGGCGATGTTGGCGGGGACTGGGAAGAACGAAAGATCCAAGAGATCGTGAAACGGGACGAGGCGAAAGAAACCGCTCGGCCCAAATCCTTGGCCACTTGAATCGGACATGCTTGCTCGCGGTTCGGTCGCGTTAGGAACAGACACACTGAAACGGAAAATCGTTTTTCATGAATCACGGAGTAGTTGCTCAACCGATGATTCGAGATCGACGAAATGCGAAAAAAGAATTGTCGCGCTTTCTCCGTTCCGCATGGTTATGATGCCCGCCGCACGGAGCCTGTGTGAGATTTGAAGATCGGCTCCAGCGGATTACTGAATTCATTTTCGGAAGACTCATTGAAAGGCAACCCGGCCATGCCGGGGGGCTGGCTGAAGAGTAAGCCGACGTGGTTGAAACCCTCAGGGGTTTTGGCCACGTCGGCTTTTTTTTGCGCGACTCAGCGCCCGCAAGACAACGGAGGGTCTCGGTTCAAGTTTTCTTGCAGTGAAAAACGACCATGTCTGTTTCATCTCCCTACACCCTGATCCCTGCCCGTCATTACGAATCGAATGCGAGCAATTCGGCTCGTGTTGAGTCCGTGCCATCGATGACCTCCGGCCGAACCCAAGCCAGTCGTTGCTATGCGGAGCACTGGATCGCATTGCAAGCCGTTCCGGCGGTGACATCCGACCGGACACTCTGGCCCGACCTCCCGGTGACTCACTGGTGGAGCACCGTGGCCGATCGTCTGGGGCCGCGGGAACTCAAGCGGCGACTGTGGCACATGACGCCCGGATTGCTGCCGTTCGTCCTGTGGGTGCTGCCACATACCGATCCGCTGACGCCGGGTTGGCTCCTCTACCTCGCGTTGAATTGCATCACTCTGGCGATCGCCGGCTGCTATTTCGGCCGGACCTTTTCACGCCCCAGAGAACGGAACTGCCTGTGTTCTTCCATCAGTTATTCGATGCTCGTGATGTTGGCGGTCCTGCTGTTTCCGGGACAACTCGAAATCGGCATGGCGGTGTTTGCGATCATTGCGTTCGGCGATGGATCGGCCACGTTGGGCGGACTGCTGCTGAAAGGACCGACGCTCCCTTGGAATCGCCATAAAACGTGGGTGGGATCGCTCTGTTTCCTGCTCGGCGGAGTCCCGATGGCGGCCCTCTATTACTGGGGTGAATCGCGGCCCGGCGTGCCGTGGAACGTCGCTCTGCTCTGCGCTGGAACTGCGGCGGTGGTAAGTGCCTTCGCGGAATCCGTCTCCTCCCGAATCAACGACAACATTCGAGTCGGAATCACAGCGCTCCTGATGATGGTGATCATGAATCACTTTCTACTGGGCTGGTCATAGAGAGCGGTGATCGATCATGAGCTTGTTAGAAGTTTCCCATCTGCGAAAGACGTTTAACGGGAGTGTCGTCGCCGTTGACGATGTGAGCTTTCACGTCGCTGAAGGAGAGATCTTCGGTCTGGTGGGACCGAACGGTGCTGGCAAGACGACGACGATGACCATGCTCGCTGGATTGC
Organism: Planctomycetaceae bacterium; assembly: GCA_043738805.1. Lineage (GTDB taxonomy): Bacteria > Planctomycetota > Planctomycetia > Planctomycetales > Planctomycetaceae > SXKJ01. The sequence goes on from JAYUFI010000192.1 coordinate 1,877, forward strand.
TGCAACCGGATCGCGGGTCGATCTGCATTCAAGGACGTCCCTTCGATCCTGGCAAGTACGCAGATCGAGCGCTGCTCGGCATGGTGCCGCAGAATCTGGCGATCTATCCCGACTTGACCGCGCTGGAAAATCTCAGGTTCTTTGGCAGCCTCTATGGAATGCGCGGGGCCAAGCTGAAGCAGCGAGTGGACGCCGTGCTGGATCTCACAGGTCTGACGGACCGCGCTGGCGATCTGGTGAAAACATTTTCGGGAGGAATGCAGCGGCGGCTGAATTTTGGCGTCGCGCTGCTGCACGAACCCCGGCTCGTCATTCTCGACGAACCGACTGTGGGAGTTGATCCGCAATCGCGATCGCATCTGCTGGATGCCGTCAAGCAGTTGTGCCGCGACGGAGTCAGCGTTCTGTACGCGAGCCACTACATGGAAGAGGTCGCCGCGATCTGCCATCGCGTGGCGATCTTAGATCATGGCCGGCTGCTGGAGTGCGGCACGCTGCCGGAGTTGTTGAGCAACGTGCCACGCGAATTACGACTGAGCATTTCGCCGTCATCACCGACGCTGATAGAGCGCTTGAACGGACTGGCCCAAGTGCAACCGTCATCGAATGGCGAACTCCATGTCACGCTTTCGCTGAATGGAAACGTTGAGCGAGCAGCGCTCGATGAGCAACTCCGCCAAGTCATGGATGTGTTGCGCGGCTGCGGAGCCGAATTGCAGTCCATCGAATCCGAAGAGCACAACCTGGAGCGGCTGTTCTTAAAACTCACCGGGAACCGCCTGAGAGACTAACGAGGCTACGCCTCAGACCAACGTAGCCGTCATCGCTCCGCGCTTCGAGCCGAACGCTTCACCGACGTGGTTTGGCGACGCGGCTCATCACGCGGAGCGATGATGGCTACGTTGAAGGAGACTAACTCGATGAACGCTTGGCAAATCACTTTGAAGGATCTGCGTCTGCTTCAGCGGGACCGGCGGACATTGTTCATTCTGGTCGCCTTGCCGTTGATTTTCATCACCATCCTCGGTCTCTCAACCGGTCAGTTCTTGACCATGCAGGACAAGAATCAGCTCATTCAGATCGCCATCGTCAACGAAGATCCGGGCGAACTTGCAGCGCAGTACGTGAAGAACCTTCGCACGAAAGAAGGGCTGGATTCCAAACTCTTGACGGACCGTGAAGAGGCTGTCGCGAAGCTGGAGACTGGAATCTATCTGGCGGTGATTTCGATCGGTCCGAAGTTTCAAGAGCGCATCGAGGAACTCACGATCGCCGACATCCTGTATCTCGACGAAGGTAAATTGTCCGATGGTTTGAAAAGTCTCGACATCGAAATCGTCTGCCGAGCCTCGTTCCTGAATACGGAGGGGATTGTTCGACAATTGGTCTTCGGAAGCGCAGTGCAATCACTCGCGCCGTATGTGACTCGCAAGAACAAACTCGCTTCTCGCATCATCGACAACGGCCGCGCCGATTTTTTGGAGCGTCGAGAGGCCGCAGCAGCCAAAAAACCGCCGGTGCAAAAGGACGCTGCCGTGTCCGGTGCCAAGGGCAATGTCTATCAGATTCTCGTCCCCTCTTACACGGTGATGTTTGCCTTCTTTCTGGTGAACATCATGGCTCATTCGTTCATCGGCGAGCGGGATATCGGGACGCTGTGTCGGTTGCGGATGGCTCCTGTTTCGCGTGCGGGGCTGCTGTTGGGCAAGACGGTTCCGTTTTTCATCATCTCGCTGGTGCAGAGTGCTTTGTTGTTTCTCTTTGGACGGTTGTTGTTCGGCATGTCGTGGGGCTCCATGCCAGCCGGGTTAATCCCCGTAATCGTTTGCACGTCGCTCTCGGCCACCGCACTCGGTCTGCTCGTGGCGACGCTTGCGCGGACGGAGTCTCAAGTGTCGGCTTACGCGAACTTCCTGGTGATCACGATGGCCGGCATCAGCGGCTGCTTCATGCCGCGCGATTGGCAGCCGCAACTCCTGCAACAGATCGGACTGATCACTCCCCATACGTGGGCCTTGATCGCATACGACCAACTTCTGGTTCGAGAACACCACAACTTTGCCGTGATCAGCCGCTGCTGCGCGATGCTCTTGGCATTCGCGGCGGTGTTCTTTGCCGTGGGTTGGTGGCGTTTTCAAACACTCGACGAACCCACGTGATGGACGCGACCCCGTCGCTATGACCTTTGACCGTCAGATAACTTTCAGGAGAAGACACCATGTCGATCGCACCTATCCCTTTGGCTCCGTTTGAGCATTTCATGCTGGCGGATGATTGTCCCGATCATCCCATGAGCTTCTTCGTCCAGATGAAGTTTCAGGGACGATTCGAACGTCCGGAGTTGAATGCCGCCTTGAATGCAGCTCTGGCAGTACACCCATTGCTGAATTCCCGGATTCAGGGGTCTGCCAAAGATGCGACGTCTCGGATCACCTGGATCGAGTCCGATTCCGCAACACCAACGATTGACTGGGACGATGCCGAGATTCCGTTCCGCTTCGCGGCTGGAAGGTGGATGGACTTGAAGTCCGAGACCGGACTCCGCGTCTGGCTGCGTGAGTCGGAAGACGCAACCACGCTGATGCTCCAGTTCCATCATTGCTGCTGTGATGGCCTCGGAGCATCGAGCTTCATCCAAACTTTGTTGATGGCATACCATCTGCTTCACACAACGGGTTCCACGGCAGGGCTGGAGAAAATGTTCGACCCGCACCTGCTGCGAGATCGTGACTTGTCGTTGTCCTCGTGGGAACGAATCTGGAACACGGCCCGGCATGCGTTCTACCGCATCTCGCGTTACTGCAAGCTTCCGCCGGTTCCGCTGGCCACTCCGCGTGCCTTGCCCGAGGACATTTCCGGCGATGATCCGTTTCCGCGATTTCAGACTTTTACGTTCGACGCTGCCGACACCAAGAAATTCCGAGTGATCGCCAAACGGCTGGGCGTGAGTCTCAACGAATTGCTCCTGCGAGACCTGTTCCTGATCCTGGATCATTGGAACCGACGGCATTCGCCCGATCACAGCAGCCGGACCATTCGAGTTTGCATTCCCATCAATCAAAGACGGGCAACCGACAGCCGTATGCCAGCCGCCAATGTGGTCAGCTTGTCGTTTCTCGACCGAGTCGCGGCTCAACTCGCGGACCCGATTCGTCTGCTCGGCAATCTGCATGAGCAAGTCGAGCAGACGTTACGAGTGCGCACGTCTCTGGCCTTCGTTCCGGCGTTGAAGCTGATCGGAATGATTCCGGGTCGACTTTACGCTCGCATGCAACGAACGAATTGCCAGGCTTCCGCCGTGTTGTCCAACCTCGGCGTTCTTTGCGCGGGATCTCCCTTGTTGGGGCGTGATCGGCGAATGGTTTCTGGCGGTCTGATTCTCGAAAGTGTCGAGGTCGTTCTGCCGCTTCATCCACTGACGCACGTGGCCTTCGTCGCCTTGAATTACGGCGGGAAGCTCAGCCTCACCATCAGCCATGATCCACGCTGGATCGACGCCACTGACGGTCGCGAATTGTTGGAGAGCTTTGTTCGTCAATTGAAGGTTTCGTTGGCGCAGTCCAACTGCGCTGCGACTGATGGATTCGCCGGTCGTCGTTCCTACGAGGATGCTCCGGCCACGATTTTTTCACAGCCTCAAAGCGTAGGCGCAAGATGACGCAACCTCGCTTGTTTGAGAACGAAACGGCAAATGACCAATCGCAAAATAAAACTCTGACTTACTTCTCCCGTGCCGAACGGTATGATGCCCGCCCTTCGGAGCCTGTATCAGTCTGAAACCGGTTCCGTCGCATCACTGATTTCAATTTCGGATGACTTATTAAAGAGCAACCCGGCCGTGCCGGGAGGCTGGTTGACAAGTAAGCCGACGTGGCCGAAGCCCTCAGGGGATTCGGCCACGTCGGCTTTTTTTTTGCTTCGGTGAGGCACACGGTCACATCCAGGATGGAGAACACACATGGTCGAATTAGAAACTGAATTAGCCGATCGTCCGTCAGAGCCCGCATTAGAAATAGGGACGGCGAAACAGTTGGCTGACTTGGCACGTCAGTTTGAACAAAATCGGACTGGCCGCACGTCGGAGTCTGTGACTGCGACGTTGGTCGATGACTCGCTGGTGATCACTCTGCGTGGGACGTTGTCGCTCGCGGAGAAAGACCTCGCCAAGACTTCGGTCGGTGCCGATCAGATGCGCGAGCTTCATCGACAACTTTTCCTCAGCTCGTGTAGTTCGCTGCTGCAGGAGATTGAAGTCATCACCGGAGTCGCCGTGCGAGACGCAACATCGGAAATCGCCACGCACACCGGCACCGTGGTACAGGTCTTTCTGCTGGCAGCCGGTGTTGCACCCAGTACGTGGAGCGAATCGACATCAGAAATATGGGCGGCGAAACAGTTGGCTGACGTGGCGTATCAGTTTGAAAAGCATCGGACTGGTCGCACGCCAGAGTCTATAACCGCGGTGCTCATTGATGACACGTTAGTGATTACTCTGCGCGAGGCGTTGTCGACGTCGGAGAAAGAACTCGCCAAGACACCGTTCGGTGCCGCTCAGGTGCGAGAGCTTCATCGACAACTCTTCCTCACCTCGTGCGGTTCGCTGCTGCAAGAGATTGAAGTCATCACCGGAGTCGCCGTGCTAGAGGCGACATCGGAAGTCGCCACACACACCGGCACGGTGGTGCTGGTCTTTCTGCTGGCCGCCAATGTCACCGCCAGCACATGGAGCGAAACGAAGACGAAGAGTGAGCCGGCTTCGGTGAGTTCACCAAGTGGCAGCGCGAAATCTGAATTGGGCGGCGAGAGCTAGGTTGTGCAGGCGAGCCGGAGGGCGTTAGC
>JAYUFI010000193.1:0-2544 GCA_043738805.1 Planctomycetaceae bacterium
GACAACCTGTCTTTCAGCCAGCGCGGCGTTCTTCGACCACACTGCCAGCGCGGCGTTCTTCGACCGCACTGCCAGAGCGGTGACGAGCGGGAAGGTATATCGGTTTGACGCCACGTTTCTCGAACAGTTGGGCATAGTGCAGATGGCTGGTGAAGACCAGTAGCTGTTGCCCGTCCTGCGTGAAATCGAGCAGCGTTTCGACCGCCGCTTCCGAGCGATCCTGGTCGAAGTTCACAGTGACGTCATCGAGCACCATCGGCAGGTCGATACCGTTCTTGGCGAACGCCTTCACCATCGCAAGCCGTATCGAAAGGAATAGCTGCTCTCGCGTGCCGCCGCTCAGACGCTCGGCTGGCCGCGACTCGCTCTTGTCATCATCGACGAACAGTTGTTTTCGACCGAGCGGCGTCCACAGGTGGTGGTATTTTCCGAGCGTGAGTTTTTGCAGAAACGGAATTGCAGCGGCCAGCATCTCGGGCTGATTCGCCTGTTCAAACTGCGCGGCGACTTCTTGTATCGCGTCGTCAGCCAGCGAAGCCGAAAACCACGTGCGCCATGCCTCGTGCAGGTCCGTTTCGACTTGAGACGATTCGCGGCGGACTCGCGTGCCACGTCGATCACTTTCGAGTTGCTTCAATTCCTGTTTGATCGTGCCGAGTTGTTCAAACGTTTGTTGTAGCAGGTGTTCCAGTTCATCGTGCTCGTGGTTGAACTGCTTGACCATCCCCGCCGCGTCTTTGGGGTTGAAGCGCAATAGATCATCCTCGACGAATGCGAGGTCCGGTTGCGAATTGACGAGGTGTTCGAGTTCGCGCGTGGCTTGTTCGAGGAGCGATTCGACATTTTTTCGGCGTTCCATCAACTCCAGACGATGGTCGAGTTGCGACCGATGCGTGACCCCAGCGAGCGCCAGGAGGGCATCGTGGCTTTTCTTGAGAATGTCGATCTTTCGCTGAGAGTCTGCCGCTTCGCGCCTCCGTTGGATTTGGAGTTTCCGCAATTGCTTCCGCTCGTGCGACGACTCTCGAGCCGTGCGGAGTTCCCCTTCCCACAGATCGACAACATCGGACGGGCTGGCGTAGTTCAACAGGGGTCGCTGCATGCGATGGCCCACATCTTCAACGTGCTTGCGGAATCGCTCGAACGACAGTCGGATATCGCGGGATTGTTCGAGAATCGCAAGGTGACTACGGCGTCGATCGCGCGCGGCGATCACGTGCTTCCAGTGTTCGAACGCCGCTTCGACGTGAACCGTTTCGTCGAAGCCGAGGTTCGAGAGCATCTGACACCAGTTCTTGCGCGAATTGCTCAACTCACGCTGTTGAAGCTGAAGCAGACCTCGGAATGCACTCAGTCGCCGACGGACTTGCAAGACTTTCTGGAACTCGCGCTGGGCGCGCTCGAGATCGGCGGTCCTTCGCGCTGCTTCGGCGAGTATCTCACCACTGGCGAGGTCTTGCGTTGTGAGCTTTTCACCCCACCACTGACGCAGACCGCTTTGGTCGATGAACGCCTGAATGTGCGCGAGAATCGTCCAACGATTGGTTTCACATTCGCGCCGCTGTTTTCGCAGTTGACCGACCTGCTCCTGGACATTGTGCTCAAAATGAGTCCGAAATGCCCAAGCAGTCCCCGCCGCGAAGACGGACAGCACGATGAAGATTAATCCCACCAGCCATCCGGTATAGACGGCCGCATACGCCCCGGCGACGAACAGTGCGAACCCCGCGATCGTAAACCAGGCGAGAATCCCATAGATCCAATCGGGGATTCCGTGTCGATCATGAAGTCGTTCGAGTTGTTCGTCGATGCCGACCGTCTGAAGCTCGAACTGCGTCGCCTTCGAATGCCAGCGACCGAGATCGACGAGCTGATCGAGTCGCACTTGGGCAACATCAATCGATTCATTTAACGATTCTGCGGGAACTCCGTGTTCTTGTAACTCGGTTCGCAGCGCAAGTTCCTTGTCGCGAATCAGGCCGTTGGCCTTGCGGTAACGCCGCTGCATCCGTCGAGTTTTCGTATCAACCGCCTGGTATTCGCGAGCCGTTTGAACGAATTTGGCATGCGCTTCCGGCGAATCATGTACGGCGTCGAGACGTTCCAACGACCAGTGCGGACCGAGTGCCGCCAGATGCTCTGCGAGATCGCGTTGCTGCGTGGCTGCGTGTGACTCCAGTTCGTAAACGCGCGGCTCGATGTCCTTCGTCAACGCACGCTGTTCGACGAGGATTTGTACGGCGCCCGAGAAGCGACGAATCTCGGGATCGATCCGGATCGTCGCCAGCTTCTGGTTGATATGAGAAACATCGACGAGCAGTGATTCGCGCGTGCGGATTGCGGAATTCGTATCCATTTCCAGCCGTTCGAGTCGATTGACGCCGTCGGCGGGAAACGCGCTGAAATCCGGAAGCGTCTTCAATTCGTGGCGATATTCGCGACATCGCGACCAAGGCGGATGGACTTTTTCCAAGTGACTGAAGCCGCGCAGATTCGCTTGCAACTCGGACTGCCGACCACGTTGCCTGACAATCCGTTCGTCGA
>JAYUFI010000194.1:0-2543 GCA_043738805.1 Planctomycetaceae bacterium
TCACGCGGAGCGATGACGGCTACGTAGAAAGTTGCCACAAAAAACAATGCCTCCGGCCTTAACGATGCCATACCATCAACGGCCTTGCGAGTCTTTGCGTTCTTCGCGACTTTGCGTTGAAAATATTACTCAGACTGCTGAGATCAATGACTCGGCGGCGGCGAGTTTTGGAAGGCTCTCGCTCGAAACAAAAAGTCGATGATGTTCCCTTCGTGCGGCTGCATCCAGTGCAGTTGGTTGGTCTTCACTTCGCCGATGTTGAGCCGGTCGATGTTGGCCGCATCTAAAAGTTCACGAGACCACTTTTCGTCACGCGTGAGGCAGGAGCCGACCAGCGTGTTGCCGATCTTCTTGATCATTTCGTTTTGTGAACACTTTACGACCGACGCGAACGGAAACATGTACTCGGTGTTCGCAATCGGCGGCTCGCTGCTCGTGCAATGCACGATCGTCGGACGTAAGAAGTCATATCGCTCGTGACCTTCGTGACGATCACCGTTGCGGTACTTCGCGGTCACTTCGGTGACTCCCGGAGCTTTCAGCAGTTCTTCAATTTGAGCATTGATTGCCTTCGCGGCCCCCGGAACTGTGAACGCGGCGAGCGACGCCTTCGGATCGGTCATCGGCAGCGGAGCAATCGGACCGAGTCGTTTGGCGAGCGCTTCGGCAATCGCTTCTGTGTGCCGACTGGCCCAGATTCCGGAGCAGTTGATACACGACCGGCCGCCGTTCAGAAAAATGCTGTCAGCCATCAGGTCAATGTACTTTTCCCAATCATCGACCATGTCGTCGCCGAGCAGAATTTTGGAGAAGCCAGGACCGTGAGCCTGCACGTTCGGGTTGCCGTGATATTTCGCAACAGCTTGTGCGCCACCGAAGATCATCGCCCGGTTGCAAGTCTCCATGACCGCTCCGCCACAATCGTGACCTCCCGGATAAATGCAAAAGACTTCGCGTGGCACACCGGCCTGCGCAAACGCCTCGAACATGCGGTAAGGAGTCCACGGTTCCTGCGAACCGGGCTTCAACACCAAACCGACTTGCAGCGGCAGGACCGGCATCCAGAGCGTATGCACGCCAGGCGAATTCGACGGCAGCACCATTCCCAACACGGCAGCTTGGGCTTGATAGCTGACCATCACGCCTCGGCTTTCCATGCCGTAGCCACGTGACAGAATATCGAGCGGCAAGCCTCGCGTCAGTGCTTCGAGCACTTCTTTCATGTGCTTCAAAACATACGAGTTCTTGCGCATGTTCGCCGCACACATTTGCTCGGGAAGCCCAGTCGTCGCCGATTGAATTTTGCAAAACTCTTCCGGAGTCTGCGTGCCGTTGCCGAGCGGCAGCGTGGCGTTCAAGTAATGATCGGCAACCACGACGCACATGTCGCAAAGCTGCTCGATCGAAAACTGCCGCAACAGTTCGCGAGCTTTCGCCGCCTTTCGCATATCCATCTTGATCAAGCCACCGTTGGCCTGATTCATACTCGCCAACGTTTCGCCCGTTTCAAAATGAACGACGGGCTGCTTCTCCATCGACTCATACGGCTTGCCCCAACGGATCACAGGAATCTCTAGCATGGTGTCTCAATCAAATGGTTGTTGAATCGAGGGTTAAAAAAGTTCGCCGGTTTTTGTGTGAGCGGTTTCGGACAAAAGTCTTTGAACGATCTCGGTCGACCAGACTTCGTTGATTCGCTTTCCAATCTCGCACTCAAGGTCTTTGATCGTGATAAACGTGCCACTCACAGCGGTCCCACGCCGTTCAAAGAACTCTGCTGAGTTCAGGCAGACATCGACTTCATCAGAATTCGCTCGCCACTCATAGACGATGGCCACGTGCTTGGCTGACTTCCCGTTGCCAGGAGTGTAAACGGCACCAAGCAACTTGAGGTCGTCTTTAACAACGTCGAGCCGCAGTTCCTCATGAAGTTCTCTGACGAGAGCCTGCTTCATGGTTTCGCCGTTGAACGTGTCCTCTTTTCTGACGTGACCACCGGCCCAAATGACAAACTTCTCGTGCAGCGGATTTGCCTTCGTCTTCTCACGACGCCTCAACTGCAAAACCGCACCTTCGCGGTTTCGCACAATCGCAACCGGAATTGCTTGAACGAGGTCCGCGTTATCCTCGACATCGTCACGAGGAAGAAAATCACCACGAGAAGTGAAGGCGGACACGAGATCGGCAGCTTGGTTCGCTTGCAGTGCGGTTTGATTTTGGAAGGCGTCTTCAATGTCAGAACGCGGCAGAAACCAGATGTCCTCCGCAATATGCTCTTCGATCCATGTCAGGATCGTGTCTGCAACCGTTTGGCAAACCCGTTTCTGATTCTTCTGAAACTTGGGGTCCGACGTATCAATCGCAAACAACCGAAAACGATCTTTGTGCATTTCAGCCACGTTCTCAGTGGTCCGTCGCATTTGGGCCAGGATGTCCGGATTCATGATTGAACCAGAGGCGTTGGGGACCGGCAGATCACCACGCTCTCGGAGCATCGAGTCCTCTGGTTTTGCCAGCATCAGAACCACACCAGAGAGTCGCTT
>JAYUFI010000195.1:0-2538 GCA_043738805.1 Planctomycetaceae bacterium
GCTCGCGGCGGGGAACTACACGAAACATGCCGAACTGATCGAGCGGCTGCTGATCGCGATTGAGGACCGCAAAATCGCATGGGTTGTCTACCATTCGGCCCGTGCCACGGAGCCGGTCTCGACCGAGGTCTATCCGCTGGTGCTGCTCTGGCATCGAGGCAGCCTGTACCTGCTGGCTCACGCCCGCGAAGACGACAAGGTGAAGACCTACAAGCTCGACCGCATTAGCGAGGTCGATGTCACCAGTCTGGTGTTCAACCTGCCCGAGGACTTCGATGCGAGGCAATACCTCGCTTCGTCGTTCGGCATTCTGCAAGGTGACGGCTCGGTCACCAAGGCCCGTGTCCGGTTCGATGCAACCGTGGCGAGGTACGTCACCGAAAAGACGTGGCACGCCAGCCAGCAATGTGCGCCGCAACGAGACGGCTCGTTGCTGACCGAGTTCCTGCTCGGCGACCTGCGCGAGTTAAAAGCCTGGCTGCTCAGTTTCGGCCAGCACGCCGAGGTCTTGGAACCGCAGTCACTCCGTTCCGAAATGATGGACACAATCAAGGCCATGCAGCAGGTTTACCAACCGGCCACTCCAACAAAAGTACAACGACGCCCGCGAGGTTTGCCCCGATGACGAACTCCACATATTCGGGACAGACTCGACAGAGATCTAATCCAACATCGACTCGAACAACTCCCCAATCCGTCGGAGACTGACGAATGAGGCGATACGAACATTTCAGCCACGGTTGTACTGCCTGACACGACAGCCATAACGTCGCTGTCAGAAAGCGGCTCGCGAAAGAAGGACGAACGATGGACTTCACAAATACATTCAAAGCCCTGACCGGCAATCTGCCATTCCCATGGCAAGAGGCGCTGTATCACCGCTTCATCTCAGATAGGCCGGACAACATTCCATCATCGTGCAACCTGCCAACGGGACTCGGGAAGACATCGGTCGTGGCAGTTTGGCTGATCGCACTCGCCCAGCATTCGGGTCGAGTCCCGCGACGCCTCGTCTATGTCGTCAATCGACGCACAGTGGTTGATCAAACGACGAGTGAGGTCGAGAATTATCGAGCCAAGCTCCTAAACAAGCCGGCGCTCCAAGACGTTAGTGACCAGCTTGCCGAGTTGTGTGCGTTGCCACTCCGAGACAAGGACGGCAAACCTGTCTCCCCGCTTGCTCTCAGCACTCTTCGAGGTCAATTCGCCGACAATCGGGAATGGTCCGCAGACCCGACTCGCCCGGCGGTCATCGTGGGCACAGTGGACATGATTGGCAGCCGCGTGCTCTTCAGCGGCTACGGCGTCGGCTTCAAGGGCAAGCCGCTTCATGCGGGTTTCCTCGGTCAAGACGTGCTGCTGGTTCATGACGAGGCCCACTTGGAGCCAGCGTTTCAGAAATTGCTCATCGGAATTGAAAAAGAGCAAAGGCGATGCAAGGAGTTCCGAAGTTTTCGAGTGATGGAACTGTCGGCCACGTCGCGGGGGGTGGGCGAAGTCTTCGGCCTGTCCGACAAGGACCGAGCCAACAGCGAAGTTACGAAGCGGATCGAAGCCCCAAAGGCGATCTCGCTTCACAAACTGGACGACGAGAAAAAGTTGGCCGACAGGATTGCCGAATTCGCACAAGGTGGACACACGAAGGACCGAGCCGTGCTGGTGTTCGTCCGCAAGCTCGATGATGTCGAGAAGATCGTCAAGCAATTACCGAAGGGAGCGACGCAGCAACTCACCGGCACGCTTCGTGGACACGAACGTGATCGCATGGCCGATCCTCGGAAGGAAACAGGCTGTCCGATCTTTGCTCGATTTCTGAAGCGACCCAAGCCGGACGCTGACGAGGCTGAGCAATGGAAGATCGAACCACAGGCTGGCACTGTCTATCTCGTCTGCACATCGGCTGGCGAAGTCGGGGTGAACATCTCGGCCGATCACATGGTGTGCGATCTCTCAACCTTCGAGAGCATGGCCCAACGGTTCGGTCGCGTGAACCGCTTCGGCGACTGCGGTGACACGGAAATACACATCGTCCATCCCACGAAGTTTGAAGAGAGTGACATCGAAACTCGCCGCGCGAACACCCTCGAACTTATTGAGAAGCTCAACGGTGACGGCAGCCCGAAGGCACTTGGCGGCGTACCGCTCGATGATCGGCTAGCCGCCTTCGCTCCAGAGCCGACGATCCTGCCGACATCGGGCATCCTCTTCGACGCTTGGGCTCTCACTACGATCAAAGGCAAACTCCCCGGTCGCCCGCCGGTGGAGCCGTACCTGCACGGCATCGAAGATAATCGGGCATCCGAAACGCTATTCGCATGGCGGGAAGAAGTCACCCTGATGACGGGCAAGATCGGTGCCGACGATATCGAAGAACTCTTGGATCAGGCCCGATTGAAGCCGCACGAATTGCTCCGTGTCACGACGTATGGCAAAGGCCGCGCTTACGACCAGCTTCAGAAAATCACGGATCGAACTCCTGAGTTGCCGGTGTGGATTATCGAACCCGATGGCTCGTTGATCACGGACAAAACCATCTCG
>JAYUFI010000196.1:0-2536 GCA_043738805.1 Planctomycetaceae bacterium
CGCTCCGACGAGAACTTCGGAATGACAATGAAATTGTGTTTCGGGATGTTCTCGACATGAAACCGCGTGGGAGTCTTGGCGAGCGTGCGTGTCGGCGCGCTCTTGCTGGCGAGTCGAAACTTCCGAACGGCCTCCACACGCTTCATCGCTTCCGGCATTGCGCGGAGTTCGTTCGGTGGGCATTCGCCAAGCCACAAACACCAGCGTTCCCAACCGTTGAGGAACTCGTCCGATCCCAGCCAACGGCGGAACCACTTGGCTGCCTGCGGTTCCTTTCGGAGAAACTCATCCCGTTCCTCTGCCGTGAAGAGGTAGTTGCCATCATCAATTGGCTTGTTGCCGATGCCAATCTTCGGCACATCGCACAGCGGGTGACTGCGATTCAAGATCACCGTATCCGGCCCGTCAACCAAATAGGGGCTGATGTTCTTGGCCGAGGACACCGTGGGATGATTCTCGTCGCTGTCGTAATCGTAGAGACGCTTGTTCGTCGCGTCGGCCATTCCGAAGCCGATGATGACGACATGCACATGAGCCTTGCCGCGAGCCTCGCTCTGCCAAGCGAATGTGCGGTGAGCGAAGCGAATGCGGACGCCGCGTCGCAGCAATTCCGTCCATAGCAGGCCGACTTGTTCGCCTTGCGAGATGCTGTTCGTCGATACGAACGCCACCGGAACAGCGGTCCCTGCGATGTAGTCAGTCGCTTTGAAATACCAAGCAGTGACGTAATCGAGCAGCCCGGAGTTCTTCACATCACCGGCGACCGCGTCCATGTCCGCTCGTTGTTCGTCGGATTGATACTTCGCGCCGACAAATGGCGGATTGCCGAGCACGAACGAACAACGCTGCGGCGGCAGGACGTCCCGCCAGTCGATGTGCAGAGCGTTGGCGTGGCAAATCGTGGCGATCTTCTTCAACGGCAGGCGGACGAAGTATTGGCCGAACGCCTCGCTCAATCGCTGATTCATCTGATGATCGACCAGCCACAACGCGACCTCGGCAATACGCACGGGAAATTCGTTGATCTCAATACCGAACATCGCATCGACATCGACCAACGAAAGCGTGTGGATATCGACGACCTGCTGTCGGCCATACAAGCGTTTGAGAACGTCCAATTCCAACAGCCGCAGTTCGCGATATGTGACGACCAGAAAGTTGCCGCAGCCGCAAGCGGGATCGAAAAACGTCAACCGGCCCAGTTTCCCGTGAAACTCGACCAGCCGCTTTCTATTGGTGCGAATACTCTCGAACTCTGCTCGCAAGTCGTCGAGAAATAACGAACGGACGAGTTTGAGTATGTCACGCTCGGAGGTGTAATGTGCTCCGATCTGCCGGCGCTCGCGCGGTTCCATGACGCTTTGAAACAGCGAGCCAAATACGGCGGGCGAAATCCGACTCCAGTCGAATCGGCAGCACGCCAACAGCCGGTTGCGCATGTCGCGGTTGAAGTCGGCGAATCCCAGCGATTCGGCAAATAGGTCGCCGTTCACATACGGCAAATCGGACAACTCTTCGAGCAGATTAGTTTGCCGCTGGCCTTGCGGCGTATTGAGCACTTGAAACAGTCGTGCCAGTTGTGGGCCGAGGTCGGTCCCGTCGGAGCCTGTGTGATTGAGCACATACAGTTCAAAGGCATTCCGCTCGATCAATCCAGTATTTTGAGCGAACAGGCAAAACAACACGCGAACGAGAAAGCGTTCCAGTTCGTGCCCCCGATAACCGCCGGCCTCCAAGACGTCGTGGAGTTCGCCGAGCAGTTCCACGGCCTTAATGTTGACTGGGTCTTCCGCATCCAGTTTGTGTTGTTGGTAGCCGGGAATGAACGCGAACTTCTGAACGTGCCGATGCAGGTCCGCCAGTTCGATGACGGTGCTGCGGTCGTCTTCCAAATCATGCAGGGCGATGCGAGCAAAGTCGCTGACGACGATGTAACGCGGGATTTCGTCGTCTCGTTTGGCATTCTTGAGACCATGAACGTACTCGATCGCCTGGCTTTCGGCCTTGTCGAGTGGTTTGCCTCGGCTCTTGTGTTCGACCAACAGCGTGCCGGGCCAGAACAGATCTATGAAGCCCCAACTTCCCGACAGCTTCTTCACCGGTTCCTCGAAGCTGGCCACTGTCCGCCGCTTGATGCCGAACACGGCGAAGAACTCATCCCAAAAAGATTTCGCTTCCGCATCCTCGCGAGATTCAGTCGCCCATTCTTTGGCGAAGGCCACGGCGTTGTGTCGTATCTCATTCCACGAAATCGGCATAAAGGATTCTCAACGTGGTCGAGTCGGCTCACGAAGTCTGTTAGAGGATTCGAGCGCAGCTTGCCGCCCAAGGCCGTGTCTTTCAAGTTCCAGCGCGGACAAAGGACAAGTCTATTTACGGTCCAAGAGGCAGGAGTGTCTTTACAAACTCGCGGGTGGCGGTCCTGTTTCATATAGGCCACGAGCCATTGAACCATCTCGTCCCACGGGCGGGCGAGGCGGTCCAGGCAGCGGGTGGCGATGGCTCGACGCAGCTTGTCGAGCGTCAGCGTGGGGCC
>JAYUFI010000197.1:0-17754 GCA_043738805.1 Planctomycetaceae bacterium
TCGCAAAACCAGATTTGCAATGCTGAATGTCAAGAAAGAGGCCGACGCCTGTTTGCGACGCTGAAAGTCGCAGAGTTCATATCGAGGGACCGGAATGGCGATCGGGTGGAAAAATTCCGTTTGACCGTCGCGACTACAAACGGTGACGTCGTCCTTCAAGGGATGTTCGCGGCGAGACACCTTTTCGATCGCGACATGATTGGAGGCTGCGTCCTCCACGGGACGGGCTATGTCATCGCAAACCTTCATTCGAGATCGAAATGGGCCATCGCCCTCGCGATGGCCATTGAAGCGGGCCGGAAAATCACCGCTGCCAAAGCCGATCAGCCGATGCAGAGTCCAATCAAAAGCCAACCGGCAGCTTTCACGCAAGGGGGGCAAGCATGAACCAGTCCCCCGACACCATCTTTCAACGAGTCAAAAACGAGGCAGGCGGTCGATGGATCGACATTCTGCACAACGTCGCGGACATTCCTCGTGAGTCCCTTGATGGCCGCCATCATCGTTGCCCGAAATGTGTCGGCGGTCACGATCGCTTCCGCTTGATCAACAAAGAGGATGGCGCTGTTCTCTGCAATCAGTGTTTCTCAGGCAAAAATGGAGATGGCATCTCGGCGGTTGCGTGGATGCTTGGTGTTAGTTACTCCAATGCGGCGACGCTCATTGCTAAATACATTGGACTCGATCTGTCGGCTTTCAAACGCCAGAAGCCGACAGCCATCAAGCCAAAGAACGCTACGGCCTCAACCCCCGGTGTGAACGAGCCAATCGCAGACACAGAACCCGAAGTAGAGGCCGCTGTCCCCGACGATGTCGAGCGGGCTTCGATCGAGATACGCGACCGCGTGTACCGAGAAATGCTTCAGCACGCTCCCCTTTCGGAAAAGCATCGTTCGGATCTGCGAAGGCGGGGATTCGAGGATTCCACAATCTCTAACCTTGAGTTTGGGTCGCTCCCGCGTGATGAAGTCTCACGCTCAACGATCGTGCGGCAAGTTCTTAAAGTTCTTGAGGCGGACGGCATCACGTCCGAAGTTCTGCTGACTGTCCCCGGCTTTGTTCCTTCATCAAACCCGAAGTTGTTGACGCTTTCCCCAACTGTTCTCGGCGGAATACTGATCCCTGTTCGCAGTCATCTCGACTCGAAAATCATCGCCGTCAAAGTTCGCGTCGATAACGAACTTTTACGACGAGATGCAGACGGTAGAGTAGAGGGCGGCAAGTACCGTTCGCTCACGAGTCACAGCAAAGAAAAGGAATGTGGCCCCAAAGCCGAGTGGGCAGTTCACTGTCCGAAAAACCTGAATCTGTTTCTGCCACAAAACGCGATCCGACTCACCGAAGGGGAATTGAAAGCTGATTTCAGCACTTACGGAATCGGCCTCGCCACGATCTCAATTCCTGGCGTCAACGGATGGAAGAAGGCGTTACCGATCGTCAAACATTTCAACGCGAAACGGGTTCTAGTTTCGCTTGATGCCGACCGGGCCACAAACAAGGCGGTCGCTGAATCGCAAGCTGGATTGGTTGCCTCGCTTCGCGAACTTGGTGGCAGTACGGTCTGCATTGAAACTTGGCCGGCGGAACACGGCAAAGGAATTGACGATCTTCTCGCCGCAGGGCACGAACCCACGTTGATTGAAGACGACGAGGCGATCGACCAACACATTGAGGAATGTCTGGTTTCATCGGGTGCGAAAGCCAATGCACCACTGCCGAACGAAGCTCCCGATGATCCGCATCGGTTATCGAGGCTCTTCCTCGACGAGCACGCCAACCATGAAGGCAACCTCACTCTTCGATTCTGGAATGATGAGTGGTGGCAATGGAGGCCAAGTCATGGAGCGTATCGGACTCTGCCGATCGCGGAATTGAAGGGGCGGCTTGCTGACGTCACTAAAGCGGAGTTCGACCGGATCAATGTTCTTGATCAATTGCAGCCTCGCGACGAGGGGAAGCCTTTTCCTGTTGTCAAAAAAGTCACAACGACCCTTCTCAATAATGTTGTCCAAGCACTTCTCGGTCGATGCGTCTTGCCAAGCCACAACCCTCAGCCGACGTGGTTACTTGATGACCAGCAGTTTCCGGCAGATGAGTTCCTCAACACGAAATCCGGCCTGCTTCACCTTCCCAGCCTCGTTGATGGCAAACCGGCCCTGATGCCGCCAACACCATTCTTTTTCTCGGCTGGAGTTACAGAGTACGCATTCGATCCGAAGGCCAATTGTCCAAACTGGATTAGCTTTCTTGCCTCAGTGTGGGGAGACGATGCCGAGAGTATCGCCACGCTCCAAGAATGGTTCGGGCTCCTTCTCCTCCCAGACACCAAGCACCACAAAATTTTGATGGTGATTGGCGAGAAGCGAAGCGGAAAGGGAACGATCGCACGAATCTTAAAGTCGCTGGTTGGTGCATCGAACGTTGCAAATCCGGTTCTCGGCAGTTTGGAGGGGCCGTTCGGTCTGTGGCCGTTAATGGGAAAAACCGTCGCACTGATTCCTGACGCGAGGCTGACTGGAAAAACTGACTCCGTCGCAGTCGTGGAACGTCTCCTTTCGATTTCGGGTGAAGATGGCCAGGACGTTCATCGCAAGAACTTGCCGACTGTCACGGCCGCTAAACTTCCCGTTCGCTTCGTCGTGATGAGCAACGAATTACCAAATCTGAGCGACTCTTCTGGCGCACTCACAAGTCGGGTGATCCTCCTGCAAATGACACGCAGTTTTTTGGGTCGGGAGGACAAACATCTCGAAGGCAAATTGCGACGTGAGTTGCCGGGAATTTTGAATTGGGCAATTCATGGGTGGAAGAGGCTTCGCGATCGCGGCCATCTTCTGCAACCAGAATCAGGCGTAGGGGCACTTCGCGACCTCGAAGACATCGCCAGCCCGATTACGGCGTTTGTCCGTGAAGTCTGCATCATCCAGCCCGAATTCACTGTTGCAGTCGACGACCTGTTTGCCGCTTGGAAGGAGTGGTGCAAGTTGAATGGTCGAGAACATACTGGAACCTCCGCGACTCTAGGAAAGAACCTGAGAGCTAAATTTCCGAGCCTAAGAAGATCACAGCCAAGGGTGTCGGGTGGCGGAAGGTTGTCGGTTTACGAAGGCATCGGACTACGTACCGGCACGGGTTGGCACGAGTGCCAACCTATTGCACGTGTTGGTCAAAAAGGGTTCACTGAGGCTGTCTAATGATGAAGAATGACATGAGTAATAAGCACAATGGTTTGGCACCAGTGCCACCCCGTGCCAAGCTGGAGCTCGCGTTGGTCGATTGGCCGTCGCAGGATGTCGTGTCCCCGACGAATGATATCCCGCCAATCACGCAGCCGATTGGCGAGGTTTCAGCAGGAAGCAAGGGATTTTCCGAACTATCGAGACCATCGAGTCCGCGACTTTCAGACGGTTCGGTAGCGTCCCACGCCACAAACGAGCCGCTCAAATTCCATGAACGCGGAGAGTGGCGGGAGTTTCCAGTTGGCGAACCGTGCCGACCGGCGGTTCTCGAAATCGACCTCGTAAAAGATCCCGGAGAGGCGGTTGCTATCCGTGGCTGTCTTGCCAACGATCATTGCCGGGGAAAGGAAGCCGTCGCGATGTTCCTCGGCGGACGAGTGAGGATCATCGACCCGATCATTTTGGATCGGTTGAAATGATCACTCTCGCTCCAATGGGATTGGTGGGAATGAGCAGGGGCCTCACCGCGCAGGGGTCTCACCGCTTAGAAATAAAAAAACTCGACCGAAAAGCTGATTGGCTTTTTCTTTTTTTATTCGGTTCGTTTTCCGGAATGAAGGTTCAGGGATGTCGTTACCGCGAAAACACAAAGCGACTGTGATCACGCCCGATCTCGACACATGGGCGAACGTTTCGGTGACGACCGCCCCCGACGCCGTGGCCGGGATGCAAGTTGTCGCCAAGCGGCTGGCGGAAGGCTCGCGGTGATCGAACAAAGCCCGCGCAGTTACTTTTGGGCGGGAAGGCAACGCGAGGGCAACAAGAAGGGCTGTAAAACTGTGAAGAAAAACTCATCCAGCAAAACCGACCGACCGATCGTTACGTTAGCCTTGACGAGCATCAAGGTAAACGTAACAATCGTCGCACGACAGTTGAACAAACTCGTCAACGACTACTTCGGAGAATCGGCCGTGCAAAAGATCATCCCGTACTATCGAGTTTCAACCAAGCAACAAGGCCGGAGCGGACTCGGCTTGGAAGGACAGGAAGCGGCCGTGGCGGCGTTCGTCCAAACGCGTGGCTGCGATGTGCTGGCGACGTATCAGGAAATCGAATCGGGTAAGCGGGCTGATCGTCCGCAACTGGCCAAGGCCCTCGCCCACGCCAAGCGGTCAAAGGCGGTACTCGTTGTCGCGAAGTTGGACCGGCTGGCCCGCAACGTAGCGTTTCTGTCACGATTGATGGAATCGGGCGTCGAGTTCATCGCCATCGACTTGGAACACGCCAACAGGTTGACGATCCACATTCTGAGTGCTGTGGCGGAAGGCGAAGCCAAGGCCATCTCGGATCGAACGAAAACGGCACTCACGGCGGCGAGGGCCCGCGGAACGAAGTTGGGATCAGCCCGGCCGGGACACTGGGACGGACGCGAAGAGGCTCGTCTTCAGGGATCGGCCAAGGGGGCAAAAGTTTCGGCCGCAGTTCGCGCAAAGGCGGCGGACGAAGCCTACGTTGACCTCGTTCCGCAGATGAAACAACTACAGAGTGAAGGTCGCAGTCTGCGAGCGATCGCGGAAACGCTGAACGATGCAGGCCACACGACTCGACGTGGCAAGCCGTGGAACCAAGTTCAAGTCAGCCGCGTGCTCAATCGCCTCGCCATTTCTTGAATCAAATCGCAACGCAAGTATTCTCAACGCCCGAAGCAAGGAACGCCCGATGGCCAGTATTTCTACCGATGACAAAGGCAGTCGCACGATTCAATTCGTCGGTGCCGATCGCAAGAGGCGAAGCATCCGGCTCGGCAAGGTGCCGATGCGAGCGGCGGAGTCAATCAAGATCCGAGTTGAAGCCTTGAACGTCGCGAACATCACGGGCCATCCCGTGGACGGTGAGACGGCCCGTTGGGTCGCTGAGCGTGACGTGATGATGTTAGAGAAGCTCGCGGCGGTGAAGCTCATTCAGCCGCGTGAGCCAGCGAAGCTGATTGCGCTCGGCGAGTTTCTTGAAGGCTATTTGCAGCGACGATCCGACGTGAAGGACGGCACCCAAACGTTCTACGGACACACGTGCCGCAATCTAATCGGCATGTTCGGGGCAGATCGGCCAATCAGCAGCATCACGGCGGGAGATGCTGACGACTTTCGCCGATATCTTCAGCAGCACACAGAACCGCTTGAGGGAAAATCCAAAGACGCAATCTCCAAGTCTCGCCAGAAGAAGCCACTCGCGGCGGCAACCGTGGCTCGCCGTTGTAGCCTCGCTCGGACATTCTTCCGCGATGCTGTCCGGCGAAAGCTGGTCGACACGAACCCGTTCGAGGACATCGGGGGAGGCAGCAAAGCGAATTCCGATCGTTCCCATTTCATCGACCAACCCACGATCACCAAAGCGATCGACGCTTGCCCCAATGCCGAATGGCGGCTGTTGGTCGCGTTGTCGCGGTTCGGTGGCGTCCGAGTCCCTTCAGAAGCTCTGACGCTGCATTGGCGTGATATTGACTGGTCTGCTGACCGGATGACGGTCCACAGTCCGAAAACCGAACATCACGTCGGCAAAGCGTCCCGCGTCGTCCCGATCTTTGGGGAGTTGCGGCCGTACCTGGAAGACGTGTTCGATCCCGATGGCGATTTCGTCCTGCCGAGTCTGCAACGTGAAGCCGCTCAACGTGGCGACTGGCGAGCGGTCAATCTAGGAACTCGGTTTACGAAAATCGTCAAACGAGCCGGCTTGACCCCCTGGCCGCGTTTGTGGCACAACTTGCGGGCAAGTCGCCAAACGGAATTGACGGAAGTGTTTCCCGCTCACGTCGTCTCGGCCTGGCTGGGAAATTCCGAACGAATCGCCGCTCAACACTACCTGCAAGTGCTCGATTCTCACTTCGAGAAAGCATCAAAGTCGGCGGTGCGGAATCCGGTGCAGTCCACAGCCGCACTGGCTCGCACTGCACCGCATGACTGCACCGGAAATGAAAAACCCTCAGATTTCCGAGGGTTTTCGCAGAAAAGCTGGGCGATGGAGGATTCGAACCCCCGACATCCACGGTGTAAGCATGGCGCTCTAGCCAACTGAGCTAATCGCCCTAAAAAGCAATGACTGAACCGCAGGCTTGGATGGAGATTAGTGGGATTGTTCTTGCGACGTCTAAAGCAACATACGCACGAAAGTGATTACGACGACGCTCGGTCGTTACGAAGCGATTGGTTTCGCGGCGTCGGCCGCACGTTGGAATTCAACGGCTTGGCGGCGAAGGCGGTTGGAGTTTCGGATAAACCGGGCTCGTGCTGGCTTACTGCCAGTGATGTTGGCCAGATTTTCGTATTTAGCCGCCAGCGCCAATTTGATCTGGACCTTGTTCAGCAGTGCTTCGACCTTAGTGGCCATTCCAAACTTCCTCATGCAAAAACGATTTACGGGATTCGAGCAAAAATCGAAGAGACACAAATACAAAGAACCGCCCAAAGATGCCAGTGATCAGCGTTTCTCGACAAAAGAATTGGCAGACTGGATAGAAGCCAAAGCGGTGAATATCCCCTTGACTCGTTGATGATCCAGTTTTGGGACCGAGATCGTCGATGTCCGATCGACTGGCACCATCAATCATCGTGAAATCAAGACGCGCTGGAGTTACTGCGGTCGAGGTCTCTATACTCGCTCCCCGAAATCGACTTTTGCTGCGTGTCTCATTTTCCCTGCTCGTTTTTACGAGCCTACCGCGAGTTTCCGATGTCCAAGCAGATCAAAAACATGCTTCTCGGTTCGATGGCCGCGTCGGGTCTTGTCGCTGTGACCGCCATTGTCGATATGGTTTTGGGGATTCCCTACTCTGGGAAGATGGTCTTTGACATCATGTTTCTGATCAGCGCGGCGGTCATCATTTACATGGGATATGAAGTTCTCAAAGAGTCCACGTAACGAAACTGGAGGATGGGCACTCTTGCCCGTCACGTTTCTCTCGCATTATGCGGACAAAAGTACCCTTCCGCCAAAACTCAACTTCTTCTTCTTCTTCTTCTTCAGGAAACAACAATGCGGTCAACATTTTGGACGGCGGCCCTCTCGGCGGTTGTGATGGCGGGAATCATGAGCGTAATTACCAGCGACAAAACTTCTGCCGAGCCGAAAGAGGCTCCGAAGAAAGTGCTGCGACACGTCGTGCTCTTCAAATTCAAAGAAGGAACTGACAAGGCCGACGTGAAGAAAATCGAAGACGCCTTCCGTGGTCTGCCGAGCAAGATCAGCTCGATCCGCGATTTTGAATGGGGGACCGACGTCAGTCCCGAAGGAAAGTCAAAAGGACTCACGCACTGCTTCTTCGTGACGTTCGCCGATGAGAAGGGTCGCGATGAGTATTTGCCGCATCCGGCTCACAAGGATTTCGTCGGCATTGTCGGCCCGCACGTCGAAGATGTTTGCGTCGTGGATTATTGGTCGCAGAAGTAGGTCGCCAAAGTCGTCGTTCCACTGTTTCGAGAGATGGGACGTATGGGACTGTTAGGACTCATGAGGCCGTCCGAACTCATTTGTCCTCTGAGTCCCCTACGTCCCATGAGCTTTTCCAATGATGCCACCGCTTCGATTGCAGCCCATCATCAAGCAGCGTCCGTGGGGCGGTCGGCAACTGACTCAACTTTGGGGCGAGTTCCATCAACGCAATCCGCAGCTTCATCAAGGTGACGCTGAAGGTTGGGCCGAGAGTTGGGAAGTCGTCGATTTAGGTGATGACCAAAGTCGAGTGATCGGCGGTGAGTTCGCAGGCCGCTCGCTGGGAGAATTGGTTCGCGAACGCGGTGTGGAGTTGCTCGGTGAGCACGCGGCTCTCGAACAGTTTCCATTGCTGTTCAAATTTTTGGATGCGGCGGAGCGACTGTCGGTGCAAGTTCATCCGAATGATGAGCAGGCAGTCCAACTTTGCGTGGGACGGCACGGCAAGTCGGAAGCGTGGGTGATCGTCGCGGCCGAGCCGGGAAGCCAATTGTCGGTCGGATTGAAGCTCGGTGTCGATCGAATTGCGTTTGAGCAACATCTCGCCGCCGGAACGGTTGCCGAGTGTTTGAATACATTCCCGGCGAAAACGGGAGACGTGATCTCTGTTCCCGCCGGAACAGTTCACGTGATCGGCGGCGGAGTTGCACTGGCGGAGATTCAGCAATCCAGCGATATCACGTTTCGGCTCTATGACTGGAATCGCCGCGACGTCAACGGTCACACGCGCATCTTGCACATCGCGGAGGCGATGCAGTGCATCGACTTCTCGCGTGAACCGGGGAAGCCTCAGCTACCGCGATTGCTCGATCCCGAACAGTTTTTCGCGAGGCGATCGCACGTAGAGGGATCAACTCGGCATGAGGAGTTGATCCACAACGAACACTTTCTGTGGCGACGTCATCGCGTGGATCGAGCTTCATTCACGATGCCGGAGTGCGGTCGTTGCCGTATCGTTTCGGTCATTGCCGGAAGCGTTGAGCTTGTCTCGCCAACTGGCTGTGGAAGTTTGCAACCGGGTGACACGTTGGTGATCCCCGCGAGCTGCGATGATGTTCAAGTGGCGTCACATTCTCACGGCCTCTTGCTCGAAGCATTGCCGGAATGATCCGTCGCCGACGACTTCATCCGCTCACGCACGATGCGTTCGAGTTGATCGAGAACCACATCGGGAGCGAGTCCCGATGTGTCGATGCGGATCGCGTCTTCGGCCGCGCGAAGCGGGTCGATCACTCGCGTTTTGTCGCGGGCGTCTCGTTCGCAGATTTGTTGCAGAATCTCTTCCAGCGGAATGTCGTGCTCGTGTCGCTCACGCAACTCTCGTTGCCTGCGAAGCGCTCGCTCTTCGGGAGCGGCGGTGACATAGAATTTGCATTCGGCATGTGGGAACACGGCGGTTCCTTGATCGCGTCCTTCGGCAACGATGTTTCGTCCCTCCGCGAACTCTCGTTGCCGCGCGGCAAGCTCGCGGCGAACACCCGGATTCGACGCCACGATCGAACTTCCTTGAGCCGCTTGCGGAGTTCGAATCTCTGACGTCACATCGTGGCCATCAACGCAGACGTGATGCAGATCCAGCCGCAATTGCATCGCCGCCGCACATGCCGCGACCGCGTCGGTATCGTGCAGGTCAATCGACGCTCGCAAGCAACGCCACGCGACCGCTCGATACATCGCACCGGTGTCGAGAAACTCAAACTGCAACCGCTCGGCCAGTCCGCGAGCGGCTGTGCTTTTTCCCGATCCAGCAGGTCCGTCAATCGTCACAATCATGAAGCACTCATCAATCAATGGTTGTTGAAGCCGCATCCGCAGCAGCGTCGGGAACAGTGACGGGCGGGGGATCAAACCGCAATTCCAGATCGGTGATCTCAAACGGCGACAAATCCAATCGCACGACGTCCCCGTCGATCGTCGGCCGGCCCGTCGTGCGGCCGGTAAAGTCACGCTGACGAACGGTCAACGGCGTGCGGAAACAACGCAGCGCGATGCTCTGCCGCCGCCCTTCCGTCTCTTGCAGTCGCACCGCGAAGCCGCTGCCGGAAGGAGACGCTGGCGGCTCAGTGACTTCCCATGAATCGAGATCACTGCGCGGCTCATCCATCAAAGCGGTGAGCCGCGTGAGCTGCACGTCCGGCGCATCGAGATGCAGGAACCATCCGGTCGATCCGCAACGCGGCGGCCCCGACTCCGTCGGCATGACGAACGCCGGAGCGGTCGCGTCGAGTGCCGCTTGCAACGGATACGGTTGCTCGAAGCCGATCGAAAACCGAAAACGGCGGCAGCGTTCCCCTTCGACGATCAACAGCGAATCACACATCCGCCGTCCCGTCGTCCGATGAAACGGCAGGCCGTGCGTGAGGATCGTCGTGCGGGTGTCGTCGTCTGCGATCTCGATGTAATGCGGGCTTTCAAAACGCTCGTGTCCGATCGGTTGTGCCGCTCCGAGTACCGACCGCGTCAACACCGCCGTGCTGTCCAACCACGCCCAGCGAACGCCGAAATAGTTCGACCACGGATCGCCGTCCGGCATCTTGACCGCATCCAAGATGATGTCGACATCGACCATCCGCCGCCCGCGCCACAAACGGAATCGCTGCCGAAACGTCGCCAGCACTGCGTCCGTTTTCTGATCGACGATCTCGCCGTGAGTCTGCACTTCGCCGAGGTACGGCCCGCGACTGATGACCTCGACGCCGAGGCAGCGGACGTCCGAGTAAAACGTCTTCTCTTCAAACTCGCGGTCGTCCTCCGTAACCGTCACCGTTCGCTCGCGAGGAAACCGATACGCCAATTGCTGACTCAAACGGTTCGGCTTGCGACCGTATTCTTTCAGCCGTTGAATCCCGCCGGTTTCCGGGCTGATGTGAACCTCGAAGAACTCGTTCCGCAGGACGTTGTCTTCCACGAGCAGCGTCTTCGCTTCGCCCTGATCTTTCTTCGTGGCTCCGGCTCCGCTCGCCGATGTCGGCAGCCAGACAAATCCGCAGCCGGGGATCTCGATCAGCGCCGAGTCGTTCGATCCTTCGGAGTGAATCCCTTTGACCGGCCCGCCGACTCCCGCCAGACGAACCCCCGGCGGCAGAACGATCGGCACTCGGCGCGTACACGACAACGGATTGACGACCAACAAACCCGGCGCTTTGTCGGTCGCTCCGTGCATCACCGTTTGAGCCAGTTCTCGCTGACCGATCGACTTCAATTCGTTGATCGCCGCGTCGGCACGAGCCCGCTCCGGATAAAGCTGATCCGTCGTTGCCGGTGCGTTGCTCGCATCCGGGCCGGCATCCTCAACAAGGTGCTCGATCGACGGATCTTCGACGTCATGCAGCTTGCGGCCGCGCAAGACCGCCGCGATGTTCCGCAGCCACAACGCCGCATCAAAACGCTGTCGGCGCTCGAAGTGGTCGATGAAGCGACCGATCGGATCGGGCTCGCGGCCCGCGACCGAACGAGTCAGAAACGGCGAGAGGTATTCGCCGGCCAAGTGCTGCGTGTGCCGCATCGGCGTGTCGGTTCGCTCGAAAAACTCGCGAAACGTGGCGAAGCGTCCGAGCACCGGCGAATACTTGCCGATCCGCAACAGGTCGTGAAAGAAGACACTTTTGACATCGGGCCAGCGTGCGAGGATCAGTCCCGCTCCTTGATCTTGCTGCATCGCCTCGGCCAGTCGCTGCGGCAGCCGCAGATAACTGGTCGCCCCGTCGGCGGCGAGCGGCAGCCGCGAGATCGCGTCGATTGTCGTGTGATCGCAACCTTCCCAGCGGAGCTTGCTGTTCTCCGCATCGGGATAGATTCCGTCGTCCAACAGAAAGTGCATCGCGCCTTTGTACCCGCATTTCGCCGCCAGTTGCGGGGCCAGCGTGTGCAACCCGAACCGCCGCCGCCCCCACGTCGTCGGCTCGCGGCTGAAGAGCCGTTTGCAAGCAGCCTGACCGCGTCGCACATCATGCACGACCGATTCCAGCGGCATCACCGGCGACGGAACCTCACGCCATTCGCCGCCGAGCACTTCCGCCGTCTCGCGCTGCACTGCCTCGCGGAGCAGTTTCGCAATTTCCGGCTTGTCTGCGGCGAGCTGCTCGGCATCGCTGGCCGTCATCAAAAAGCTGATCGGTTTGGAATCGGTCAACAGCCGCGGCAAGTTTTCGTCCGCCGTCTTCGGCACCAGCAAACACAGATCGAGCAGATACGAATCGACGGGATAAAACCGCTCGCGAGCCTCATGCAACGCTTCAAAACAGGAGGCCAACCGCAGCTTCACGTCATCGAGCCGCCCGTAAATCAATGCTTCCGCCGCCGCGACCGCCTCGCGCCGCAAACGCATTTCGTCGATCTCGCCGAAGTAGTGCATCTGCCGCGACAACAGCTCGATCATCAGGTGCGCCGTCCCCAACGCGAGGAAGTCGGCGACCAACTCTGGATCAAGTTGCGGCAGTGTCATCGCGGTCTGATTCGGGTTCTCCCCCGACGGAGTCTCGCCCACATGCGGCGTTGTTCCGGACGGTGTTTCGGCAGGAGGTATCCAGTTTCGAGAGGCTTCAAGGGCCACCTCCAGCATCTCATCCCGTTTGTGGACCCCGGACACGACGAACGAACCGGCGGCACGTTGCTGTGAAATCCAGTCGTGGGGTAAGCTGTCTTCGCACGTCGTCGGCACAATGATCAAACGCCCGACGATCGGCTCCGGCGGACAATCGGCTCGATGTCGCCCCGGCAGAGACCGCGTTTGAACGAGCAGCCACGGATGCCACGCGACCGCAAAAGCATTGAGCAGTCCTTCTGCCGGTTTTTCACCGAGATCCGTGGGGAAATCTTCTAGGCTGTGGCTCGGAATGAGGATGACAACGTCTTTGATCATGGGTGGTTACGGCACGAATCCGGGTATGGAGGCGAGGAAGGAGGAAGGAGGAAGAACGATTCCATGGACCGGTTTTTCAAACCAGTCGAGCTGAACTCCCGGTTTGAAAAACCGGGCTACAAAAACACGAAGTCATTATTTCCTCGTGTCCTAAGTTTACGAAGTGGGCAGGGGGGATCCGCCAAGCATGTTATCCGGTGTGGTCAGGCTGGCGAGAGCGTCGAGCCGAGAATGAGTCCGTGATCAAGACCTCGTCACTGAGTAGCCCGGTTTTTCAAACCGGGCTACAAAATTCGCCACCAGAAAATTGCCCAATCGAACTTTTCAGAATTATTGGGAACCGCGTTGCGGAGTTCGGTGTCTGACGGCTATTCGTGGAAGATGAGTCAGCATAAGGTTCTTGGTTGACGGTTTGGAAAACGCTCTGATAGCCTCCCCCAACTCGTCAATTGCATGACAGACTCTCTTTCGCGGACCATTTCCCGGCGCGGAAGCGGAATTCATTTCTGAGGCGTTGTGGCAGGACGCTGGCACAACATCGCGTAAAATTGCTCTTCAAGACAGGGTGACTTGGTATGGCGGACACTCAAGCTGTTTGGGGCATTGATATTGGTCAAGCAGGGTTGAAGGCGATTCGGCTGCGATATGCCGAGGCCGCCGATCAGGTAATCGCTGTCGCCTTTGATTATATCCCTCATGCAAAAATTCTTAGCCAACCGGACGCGGTTCCGGATGAGTTGATTCAGACAGCGCTAAGCACGTTCTTATCTCGTAATCAGATCAAAGGGGACTTGATCGCGATTAGCGTCCCCGGCCAATCGGCACTGACGCGCTTCATTCAGTTGCCCCCCGTCGAATCGAGCAAGGTCGACGAGATCGTGCGGTACGAAGCAAAGCAGCAAATCCCGTTCGCGCTCGAAGATGTGATTTGGGACTATCAAACGCTCGGCGGCGGCATCGAAGAAAGCGGCTATATGCTGGGTGCCGAAGTCGGCCTCTTTGCAATGAAGAAGGAAGGCATTCATTCCGCTTTGAAGCCGTTTCTGGCGAACAAGATGGAGATCGAGTTGGTGCAGTTGGCACCGCTCGCACTGCACAATTTTTTGTGCTTCGATCAAATCGGCATCCGTCCCGGCCAAATCCTCGAAGGTGATCCCGACCACATGATCGTGCTCGATATGGGGACCGACAACACGACGTTGCTGGTGACCAACGGCAACAAGATCTGGGTCCGCAACGTTCCGATCGGCGGCAACCACTTTACGCGAGCACTCACCAAAGAAATGAAGCTCACGTTCGCGAAGGCCGAGCACCTGAAGTGTAACGCGACGAAAGCTCCCGATCCACGAGCCGTCTTTCAAGCATTGCGGCCTGTGTTCAACGATTACGTCGCCGAAATTCAACGCTCAATCGGTTACTTCTCCAGTGTTAATCGCGATTCCAAGATCACGAAGATCGTGGGTGCGGGGAACGGCTTCAAACTGGCCGGGCTGCAAAAATTCTTGCAGCAAAACTTGCAGTACGAAGTCGAACGAGCTGATTCGTTGCAAGCCTTGGTTGGCGATACCGTCCTGAACGCACCACTGTTCCAAGAGAACGTGCTGAGCTTCGCAGTGCCATACGGACTGGCGTTGCAAGCCTTGAAGCTCACTCGCATTCACACGACGTTGTTGCCGTCGGAGATCGCGATTGCTCGCAAGATTCGCCGGAAGAAACCGTGGGCCGTGGCCACGGCAGCCACGTTGCTTTTCGGCTTGTCATTATCGACGGCGGGATACAGCAATGTGGCCAGTTCCGTCAGCGAAAAACGATTTGGTGAGGCTGAGAAAAAGGTGGTCGCGATTCAGGACGTCGAAAAGAACTTCAAGCGGGATTTCGAGACGCAGAAGGCAACAAACATCAAACTCAAGGAAGAGGGTGTCAAGCTCGTAACGAATCTCGACACTCGCGAAATGTGGTTGGAGGTCTATCGAGCTGTTAGCGAATGTCTCCCACGCGACGTCGGCGATCAGCAGGACAGTGAAGATATTACTCAGAAGAACCGAATTAACATTAAGAGTATCACAGCCAAAAAATATGCCGACGTCGGGAAGTGGTTTGACGAAGTTAAAGCGAAACAAACCGCGTTCGATACGATGAGCAAGGCCGATCGAGATACGCCTCCCAAGGGAATGGGTTACGTTTTTACGCTTGTTGCTGAGCACTATCGAAACGGTCCCGATGACAACACGCAGGGGTTTGGGTTCGTGCAATCCACGCTCTTGCAAAACCTCAATAAGTTTGAATTTGCTCAGCCTGGTACGCCACAAGCAGTGCCGATCCGCAAAGTCGGAATATCACATGCCTGTGTAGCGACCTATAAAAAACAAGCCAATATTGAGTACTTCCCGCGTGGTAAAAAAACGGCCCCCGGGGCACCCAGAGCGGGACTTGGAGGATTCGGAGCTGCGCGTCCTCCGATGGGCGGAATTCCAATGCCCGTGGTGAAGAGTTCAGACGGTAAAAAGGATGGCGAGTCAGCGGATAAGAAGATTATTTCGCGGCTTGATTTTACGGTTCAATTCTGTTGGATTCCCACCCCTAGCGATAAACGATTAGCAGATGACCCGCTGAAAGTGGTGGGAACTCCTGATGGTACGAATCCCTCCAATCCGAACGCAGCGGTGGTGCCGCCGCCGACGTCGGGGTCGGTGTTGGCTCCGGTTGTTCCAGCAGTTCCCGGCGCTGCGGTGCCTCCGAAATAGCACTAACCGCAACGTTGAATGAATGTCAGATTCTTCTCCTTAGCTGAGTGATCATTATTGTTGGGGTTTATCATGGATAAGTTAAAACCAATTCTCGCACATAAGTTTTGGATATTCTTCAGCATCGTGTTAATCCTTCCGATGGTCGGTTATTTCATGACCAAAGGAGGATTGGCCACAGAGATAGAAACTCGGCGGTCAAAACTAAAAACCACATTCGATGGTATCCCCGCCGGAGTTGATGCAGCCAACGAGCAGTGGATCGCCGGGGGCAAGGCAGAAAACGACAAACTGGAGTTGCAAAATCGGCGTGCAAATAAAGAACTATGGGACGTGCAATACGCAAGGATGAGATGGCCTAAGGAGGTCGCGCCCATTATGGCGAAGGCCGAATATTTTAAGCCGGTTCCGCCTGAGCAAGGCGGTTCAAAAGCGGCTGATAAATACCAAGACGCTTATCCGGAAGAATTGCGACAGTTGTGGGAAATCGTCGATCCACTCGATGATGGTGTGAATCAGCGTGACTCGAACAAGCGGAGAAAAATGGCATTTGCAATGGCCAGTTTGCAGCAAGTGAATTACGCCAAATGGGTCGATCTTCCGCCGACATTTGACGTGATCTGGCCTTGCCAGGAAGACATTTGGTTGCAAACAGAATTATTGAGTGCCGTCGCTCGGATCAACGCGAATGCCCAGTCGATTACCGACGCCCATATTAAGCACTTGGGTAAGATTACGTTGTTCGGTGGCACGACCCAAAAGGATCCCAGTGCTGCCGGTGGCGCGACTGGCGGGATGACGAGTTCTGGCGGCGGTGATTTGAGCAGTGCTTTCGGTGGCAACCCGATGGCAGGAGGCGGCATGGGTAGTCGTCAGGTAGAAGCCAAGCTCACGTCTGAAATTGCTCTCGCTGAGGAATTTGTGGCTGAGATTGAGGCCAGCGGCGGCGGGGCGGCGGGCGGCATTAGTGGTGGATACAGTCCCAGTTCCTTTCCTGATGTGTCGAGTGGTAGCAGCGGTTCTGTTGCTGGCGGTGGGGCGGCAGCAAAATCAACGGTCAAAAGGTATCTCGATGACGATGAGACTCAGAAATTTAAGCGTCGTGGCTTTTACATCAAGCTAGTGATGGATCATCGCAAGGTTCCTGAATTGTTGGCCGAACTCATGAACTCTCCTTTTCCGGTGGAGATTGTTCGAGTTCATCAAGTTTGGATTTCCGATAGCGGTGTGAGCGGTGCTGCTGGCGGCTCGCCGATGGCGGGCTTCATGACATCGAGTGGGCCGAGTTCTGGGTCCGGACCAAGTTCCGGCGCGACTGGCTTTGGTGGATACAGCAAGAGTGACTCCGATGATGCGATCCCAGTTGCGGGTTTTGGGACGTCGAGTTCATCGGGAGTACGACCGGGTGCTGCCGGAGGCGCTGGCCAAACGCCGATGGCTGATCCCAACTTGGCATCAGTTTCAATTCTCGGCATTTGGACGCTGTATCGCCCCAACGCGGAGCCGCAGACACCTGGAATGCCGAGCGGTTCGCCGGGTACTCCGACGGATGTTGCAACAACTCCGGCCGTAGCTCCCGCAGCCGATGCTGCGACAACAGCGGAGCCCACCGCTGAAGAGCCGGCAGCAGAGACAATTCCGGCGAAGACAGACGAAAATGGAGATGCCAAGGAATCGAAAGCAGGCAAGGACAGTGAAGAGAAGTCCTCAACGGAACCGGCCGAGAAACCGGCGACTGAGCCGAAACCAGAATGAATGCTGTCGAAAACAATTGTGATGCGTGAGTGTCGTTAGAACAAACTTGGCAATGCCCATCGGGTGGTCTCACCCTTCCTGCCGCGAGGAGTTCTGTCATGAAAAATTTAGGTGCCAAACTCAAGGGTCTGAACTACAAGCAACTCGTGATTGATCATGGGGAGAAAGGGGTCTTCGGGCTCTTTGCCTTGGTCGTTTTTGTCTTTCTCGCCGGGACGAGCTGGAGTCGCTATGAGAGACAGCCAGAAGAGTTCTTGGACAAAGTCGTCAAGGGAGAAGCCGCCATTAAGGCGTCCGCTTGGACGGATGAGCGAAAGAAGGAATTTCGCGCGGTACGAGATATCGCCGAAGAGGTGAAGATGTTGCACTCACCGCTCGAAGCGTCGCGGTTTGAGTATTCGACTCATTTCTTCTGGCCCATGTATCCGCAAACGAAGCCTGGTGCTGATCCGAAGCTTTTGGCTGTGCTCAAATTGATTGCTGATACTGGTAAGTTCATCATGATTGAACAGCCCAATGATCAACCTCAAAATTTAGCCTCCGCAGTGTTTGAGAAAGGCGAATCAGAGGGTGGAAAAAAGGTCGCCAGCAACGACGATGACAATGCTCCAAGACGAGTTGGTGGCGACGACAATGCTCCTCGTGTTGGAGCGGGTGTTGCGGGGGGAAACCCAGCCAACTCTGGAGGTGCGGCGAGTGCTGATCTGCAAATGCAACGGCAAATGGCCGA
>JAYUFI010000198.1:0-2529 GCA_043738805.1 Planctomycetaceae bacterium
CAAGTACACGCTCACGACAGAACGTGGCAAGGAATACTTGACGGTGACGCAAGAAATCGAAGTGGACGAGAAGCCGGTCAGCGTCACGATCACGTTGAAACGCTGGATCAATATGGCCGAGCGTGGCTGGTACTCCGGCGACACGCACATGCACCGTACGCTCGCAGAGATGCCGAATCTGGTGCTGGCCGAAGATCTCAACATGGCCTTCCCGATGTCGCAGTGGGTGCAAGCATCGCACACGCTGCCGGAGAAAGGGACCGTCGATCCCAAACCGATTCCGACCGAGCCGATCTTTGCTGATGCGACGCATGCGATCATGCCGCTCAACTCGGAGTATGAAATCTTCTCGGTCGGTGCAAAGCGTCACACGCTGGGTGCGGTCTTGGTGCTTGGCCAGAAGTCGCCGATGAAAGTTGGTGCGCCGCCACTGAAGGCTGTTGCCGAAGAGGCTCACAAACAGGGGGCGTTGCTCGATCTTGAAAAACATTCCTGGGCGTGGACGCCGATTATCGCCCCGGTCATGAAGGCGGACTTGTACCCTCTGACGAACAATCACATCTGGCGAACTGAGTTCGCATTCAAGTCGTGGACCATCGAAAACAACTGGCGTGACAACCCGCGTATTGAAACCACGAAAGAAGGTTTCACCGAAGAGGGTTGGATGAACTTCGGCTTTGAGACGTATTACGCACTGCTCAATTGCGGCCTACGCATGCGTCCGACCGCCGGAACCGGCAACGGCGTGCATTCTGTCTCGGCGGGGTTCGGCCGAGTCTACGTTGATCTTGGCAAAGACAAATTCACGCCAGACCTTTGGATGAAGCGGCTCAACGAAGGCCACAGCTTCGTAACGACCGGCCCGATGCTCATGTTGAAAGTTGGCGACAAACCATTAGGCTCCTTCAAACTATCGAAATCAAAGCGTCGACTGGGGCTCGTCGAACTTTTTCCCGTCTCAGGGCAAATCATCAGCCAGTTTCCGCTCGACCGCATTGAAATTATCAACAGCGACGGAGTCCTGAGAGTCATCAAGCCGCCGACGCAATCGGGTGAGTATTTCCGATACGAGTTCTCGGAAGAATTTTATTACGAAGATTCGATATGGTTCGCCGTCCGCTGCTTTGAAAAGCTACCCAATGGTCGAGTCCGATTCGCTCATTCGGCTCCCGCATTCGTAGACTTTGAAGACTCTCCAATCCGACCTCGCCGTGATCAAGTCCGCTACTTGATCCAACGCTGCGAGGAAGAAATCAGCCGGAATAAAGAGGTGCTCAACGAGGCGGAACTGGCCGAGTACCGCGAGGCACTGGAGTTCTACCAGAGCAAACTCGCCACGGCGCGATGAACCGACGCTGAAGTCCACTCACGCTACAACAATGTTGGCGCTTGCGGAACTCGACGTGTCGCCGTCCAATGAGCCAGATGTCGTTTCGAGGAGCCCTTCGGGGAGAAGCCGGAGGGCTCTCTCGTTGATGATTGTGTCTGTGCCTCACGCCGCGCTCTTGCCGTTCGTTGACTGGTTGAGTTGATGAACGAGCTGTGGGAATCAAACGATGGAATCGTCTGCCACGCCGATGACCGCTTATGACAATTCGCTGCCGACTACTTGCTTGCCGACGTGGGATGTGGCGGAACTGCCGGAACCGAAGCCGCTCGGTTGGCGAAACTGGACCAGCTTCATTGGGCCGGGCATCGTGATGATGGGGATTCAGATCGGCGGCGGCGAGTGGCTGCTCGGTCCGGAAATTACCGCTCGATACGGCGGCGGGCTGATGTGGATTGCGACGGTCGCGATCGTGTTGCAGGTCTTCTACAACCTCGAATGCGGACGCTACGCGCTCTACTGCGGCGAGCCGGTGATGACCGGCTTCTTGCGAACTCGGCCCGGGCCGAGGATGTGGGGTGGCGTGATTCTGCTGTTGAGCCTTTCGGCACTGATCCCCGGCCTGTCGACGAACGGAGCCGCAGTGATCGCCGCGCTGTGGTTGGATCGGCCGCCCGGTGAGCAGGATCGTTGGCTCGTGACGTGGTTGGCTTATGCCTGTTTGTTGGGAGTGGCTTTGCCAGTGCTCGTGGGTGGCAAGGTCTACAACATGCTGCAAGCGGTGATGACGGCGAAGGTCGTGGTCGTGCTGGGATTCTGTCTGATTGTCGGAGCGTGCTTCGTCAGCCCGGAACATTGGTGGAACGTCCTCAGCGGTTTCGCCAAGTTTGGCAACGTCCCCGTGAAGCAAGATGGTCACGAAGGACTGGTCAATGTTTTTGATCAACTCTGGTCAGACGGGACATGGCCGGTGATCGCGTTGGGAAACATCGCGGTGCTCGGTGCGTTCGCGGGATACGCAGGCGGCGGCGGCATGGCCAATTCGACGTATAGCAATTACGTCCGTGACAAAGGCTGGGGCATGGGGAGTCAAGTCGGGGCGATCGCGAGCGCGGTCGGAGGCCGGAACATTTCGCTGAGTCATCTCGGCAAAGTGTTCGTCATCAACAGCGAGAACCTGCGTCGCTGGAAAGGGTGGTGGC
>JAYUFI010000199.1:0-6661 GCA_043738805.1 Planctomycetaceae bacterium
ACACCCCGTCCACGTCCACGATCTCCACGCCACCATCCTGCACATCCTCGGCCTCGACCACGAACGCCTCACCTACTTCCACGAAGGCCGAGACCAACGGTTGACCGATGTGGCGGGACACGTCGTGCGTGACATTCTAAGCTAGCGCTCCCACACCATCTGCTTGAAAAGGAACGATTTTGTGATCGACGAGGACGCCGAAAATGTGTTTGACACCACTGCAAGGTCATCTTCGGGTGATGGTTCAAGAGAGCCATCTGGCTACGACGATCGCGCTCTCCGCGAGATTCACGCTTGGAAGAACCCTGAAATCGGATGGTTCGGCCAGACTATGAAACTCATCAATTGGCCCTTGGATTCCACTGGCGACTTGATACTCGCGACGCCAGGAATTGGCGACGTGATCAAGCTCTCGATCCAAGGCCTGATGAGTATTTGCAACGACGCCGCCCACTGGAGTATTCCGCGAGAATCGATCTACGAAGAGTTCAGAAAGGCAGGTCACGGAACGATTCGCACGGGAGCAGATATAGGTTCATTGGAGCTTGAACAAGTCGACAGAGTCGTGGCTTGGCTAGATGCAAAGTACAAGGGCCTAGCTCTTGTACAGGGTGCAGGCGCGGGTGCGGTGGGTCTCCTCGGCATCGCACCGGACATCGTCGCCCTCATCACGCTGAACCTGCGAGCCATTGGTGAGTATGCGACCTACTATGGATTCGATGTGTCCTCGCAGGAGGAGCGTCTGTTTGCCATGAACGTGCTGGGTTTGGCATCTTCGCCTACGGACGCATCCAAGGCACTGGCTATGGCTCAGCTTGTTCGGATTGCGCAAGACGTAGCAAAGAAGCGAGCGTGGAAACAACTTGAAAAGCACGCATTTGTTCAGCTCATACAGCAAATTGCGAAATCACTTGGAATTCGTCTGACAAAGGCGAAATTAGCGCAAGTAATTCCAGTGATGGGGGCGGCAGTCGGTGGGGGTTTCAATGCGTATTTCACGTCAAAGGTCTGCGAAGCAGCCCATTACCTGTATCGCGAGCGTTTTTTGGCGAAGAAATATGGTGCCAAGGTTATCGAGGAAACGGTCCCACCAGCGGAAGACATCGATCCCGGTGATTTCACAACCGTGGCTTGGATGCCCAACGAGCCGGAGTTGCCCAAGGAGTTCACGAACTCGATCGGCATGCGGTTCGTGCTGGTTCGCCCGGGTGAGTTTCTGATGGGATTCAACGAAGCGGACGATGAGAAGCCGCTGCATCTCGTGCGCATCACTCAGCCGTTCTATTTGGGTGTGTTTCCCGTGACGCAGGCAGAGTACCAAACAGTAACGGGACAGAATCCGAGCCTTGCGGCCGGCAATCCACGTCATCCGGTTGAGCAAGTCTCATGGGATGACGCGGTGTCGTTTGCGCAGAAGCTGTCGCAACTTTCCGGTGAAGCGAACCATGAATTGACGTATCGTTTGCCCTCGGAAGCGGAATGGGAATTCGCCTGCCGTGCGGGATCGACCGGGATGTGGTGCTGTGAGGACAAAGAATCACAACTGGGAGGCTACTGTTGGTTCGACATCAACAGCGGGAATCGAACGCATCCGGTGGGCGAGAAGAAACCTAACGTCTGGGGACTGCATGATATGCACGGCAACGTGTGGGAGTGGTGCCTGGATTGGTACGACGCGGGGTACTACAAGGTGTCGCCGACGGATGATCCGTCGGGTCCATCATCGGCCTCGCACCGCGTGTTTCGCGGCGGTTGCTGTTGGCGTGCGGCGTCCGATTGCCGTTCGGCGTACCGCGGGTACGCGCCAGACGGCCGGAACATTGGCCTAGGCTTCCGCTTGGCCGCAACTCCAGGAGAGTTGGCCCTGCTTGATTGAGAGTAAAGTTATTTTGGAAGTGCCACTGGCGATTGACCTTCGTCGCCAGTGGCTTTGAAGAACACTGGCGAGCAAAGCCTCTAGCCAATGGCGCTCGGCGCTGCGGCATCAGGTAAGCACTATCGTTGGACCGTTGAAAACCAGATTAGTTCTAGGCCACCTATATGCCTGACGACCGAAATGAATTCGAGAAGCTCAATGAACGGACGAAGCCCAAGCTGATACCTTGGCAAGACTTTGAATCAGAGGTGACGGCTTACCTTGACAAGCAAATACGTTTTGGCAATTTCGGCCTCAACCCTGCGACTGCACGCGTGCTACCTAGTCCAAAGTACTTTTCAAAGCTCAGAGAATCCTACATCGCGTTCGATGTCAGTATCGAAGTTTGGCCGTTTCCGGAAGCTGATCGACCAACGCTGATTTGGCTTTGGGAATGCAAAGACTATCCGGCACGAAATGTCACTGTTGATGAAGTTGAAGAGTTTCACGACAAGATGACCCAAGTCGGCGCACACAAGGGCACGATTGTCACACGAAAGGGGTTTGCGTCTGGTGCAATAAAATTGGCCAAGTCTTATGGCATTGCCTTAATTGCTCTCGTAAAGGAACAGATCACAGGTTTTGCGTTTTCACAGGATGTCGACATGATTGATGAAGTCATGCTCAAGTCATCGTTCTGCTTGTACAGTTTCGGCGATGAAGTGTCCGGGCCGGAATTGAATACTTTGATTCAATTTGAATTCACCAAAGCAGGCATCGTGAATTGGTAAGTCAATTTGACGGTGCTCCACTGGCGGCAGGCGGCGTGGCTGGAACAGGAGCGTCTTCGCGATGCCCCGGTTTGTTGTGTTGATCCCTGTCTCCGTGGCTTCGCCGAAAGCGGCTCCAGCCACGGCCACCCTGACGAGTACGAGGCGCGTGACTGATGTCGGCCTTCCATCTCCCCGCCCTTCGCTTCATCTTTCTGCCGCTCTCTTTCTGTCTACCTCTTCTTGGCCAGACAAAGAAGGAGACAGAAAGAGAGCGGCAGAAAGATGAAGACGAAAGAGGGCGGAGAGCTTTGGATTTGCGAATGGATGTCTCAACGAACGATGGTGGGGCTTGATCCATATCTGCGGAGCGGTGGCGCGGCTCATCTGATAGATTGATCAGGCAGACTTCCCAGCCAATCACGGAGTGTGACGAGACTTCGAGGCATCATGAGCAGGCCATTCCTAACAACGCACCACAAGCCCATCCGACAGCACTTGCTTGCCCGCTGCGTTGTCGTCTCTGCGTGCTTGATTGTCGTCCTCCAGGTGAAGGCCGAGGAGTTGACCGAGCCGCCGATTTCTCAGGCGGATCGGGAGCATTGGTCGTTTCGGCCGCTGGTTCGCCCTGTCGTTCCCGCATTGCAAACGGGGGACGCTGCGAATCCGATCGACGTGTTTCTTGAACAGCGGTTGCGGGAGAACGGGCTTGTGGCGTTGGGGCGGGCGGACAAGGTCACGCTGTTGCGGCGAGTGACGTTTGATTTGATTGGTCTCCCGCCGACGCCCGAAGAGATTGCGACGTTCCTCAATGACGCCGCGTCCGAGGCATACGAACGAGTTGTCGATCGGTTGCTGGCCTCGCCCGGATATGGGGAGCGGTGGGGGGAGCACTGGCTCGATCTGGCCCGGTTTGCGGAGACCGATGGGTTTGAGTTCGATGCCGTGCGGCCGAATGCCTGGCGGTATCGCGATTGGGTGATCGAGGCCCTCAACAGCGACCTGCCATTTGACCGGTTTGTGCAACAGCAGATCGCGGGGGATGAGTTGTGGCCCGACGATCCTCAGGCGGCCGTTGCCACCGGGTTCCTGCTGTGCGGACCCGACATGCCCGACATCAACGATCAGGAGGAGCGGCGGCATACGATTCTGAACGAGTTGGCGGGAACGGTTGGTTCGGTTTTCCTCGGTCTGTCGGTCGGGTGTGCTCAGTGTCACGATCACAAGATCGACCCGATCAGCCAGTCCGACTTCTATCGTTTGCGAGCCTTCTTCGATCGCGGCGATCTCTTCAAGGATCATCCGATCGCCACGCCCGACGAACGGACCGCACATGAAGCGGCTCGCCAGGTGACGGCTCCGCTGGAGAAGGAACTCAAACAACTCGACGACGCGGCGCGGAAGCGGCTGCGCGAGCAGAATCCTGATCTGCAACCGACGGCTGTCGACTTGAAGGGAGCACTGACTGAGGACGAACGGACTCGACGAGACGAACTCGCCGCCGAGTTGGCTCGGCTACCGAAGGTTCCCGAGTTGCCTCATGGTCGCGTGTTCAAGAACGGGGCCGAGCGAACGTCCGTCGTGGCGATTCGAGGTGACTTCAAACGCCCAGGTGCCGAGGTACAGCCGGCGTTTTTGAGGATCGTTGATTCCTTCGTAGGGTGGGCACTGCCCACCGAATCGCAACGAGAATTGGTGGGCAGTGCCCACCCTACGCGGGCCGATCTGGCCCGGTGGTTGACGCGGCCCGATCATCCGCTCGTTCCTCGCGTGATGGCGAATCGAGTCTGGCAGTTTCACTTCGGTGAGGGGCTGTGTCGCTCGCCGAGCGATTTCGGCTACAGCGGTTCGGGTCCGTCTCACCCGGAATTGTTGGACTGGCTCGCAAGTGAACTGACTCGCGACGGTGGGAGCCTGAAGCGGTTGCATCGGCTGATCGTGACATCGGCCGCGTATCAGCGAGCGGCTCGGCCGGGAAGTGATGATTCATCTCGAGCACGTTGGGTCGCGTTGCAAGCGGGCGATCCGGACAATCGATTGTGGGGCCGGATGACCCCGCGACGATTGGAGGGGGAAGCAATTCGCGATGCGATGCTGTCGGCGGCGGGAGTTCTCAGCGAACGGCGGGGCGGTCCCGGCGCGAGGCCACCGTTGCCGAAGGAGCTTGTCGCGACGCTGCTCAAGAACCAGTGGGTGGTCTCACCCGATGAAGAGGATCACCGGCGTCGCAGCATCCACCTGATGGTCCGCCGCAACCTGCGTTACCCATTGTTCGAGGTATTCGATCGGCCCGACACCAACGCCACTTGTCCGAAACGCTCACGTTCGACGGTCGCTCCGCAGGCGCTCGCGCTGTTGAACTCGGAACTCAGTCTCTCGCTGGCCGAGACGTTGGCGAACCGCGTCATGCGAGACGCTTCCACAACTGAGAAGCGCATTGTCCGAGCGTTTCAACTCACGCTCGGACGCCTGCCGACTGCTGAAGAGCAAGCGTGGTCAAACGCCTTCCTCAGTGAAGAGGCTCGCGATCAGCAGGGCGCTGCGAACGGAGAGGGCCACCTTGCGCCACTGTCGCGACTCTGCCTGGCCCTCTTCAACGCGAACGAGTTTCTGTATGTCGATTGATGTGCCAATGAACTGGCCCGACGCGTGAGTGAGAGCCTGGCACTGATTGCACATGAAGCCCTCGCTTGCGCGTCGGGCTGGTTTTGTGCCTGCTGTTGCGGTGTTTTGACATCACTTCTGCCCGGTGCGGTGCAACTCGTCGATCTTCGCGGTCAGTTCTTTTGCTTTTGCTTCCGCTTCGGGGACGGGCAGACCCGCTGCGACGCCCGGTCGTTTGTGACCGGCTGCCGAGACGTAGGCATCGCGCAGAACGTTGACTCGCTGTTGGACGAGTGGGAAGAGAGACTCGGGCATCTTCTTTGCCGCGAGCATCTCCTGCGGAGTGGCGGCTGCTGAAACGGACTCGTCGCCGAAGTAACGAATGAATTGTTGAGCGACGTACCAGTGACCTTCGTCGTTCGGGTGAACGCCATCGGGTTGGAAGGTGAACTTCGGATCGGACTCGCGGCGTTTGTGAACCTCGCGCGTCATTGGGGCATGCAGATCGACGACCATCCAGCCGTCAGCTCGGCGTGCGATCAGCCACTCGCTGTATTTGTCGAGCACCTCGTTGTACGAGAACGCCTTCGGAGCACGCTGATCGTCGTAGAAGGGGGGAGTAACGACGATGAACTTCGCGCCGGCCTTCTCGACGCGCGACTTCAGGCTCGTCATCCCCTGCTGATATTTCTCGAACCGCGCTTTGTCGAATGGCTCATAGATGCCGCAGTTGATTCCGTAGCAGGCCACGACCAGATCGGGCTTGGTGATTGCCAGCACGCGATCGAGTCGTTCGGCCAGATCGGGGCGAGGAAACTGGCCACCGGCGTGGCCGTCCTCACTCAGTCCCGACACCGTTTCGCTCGGCAGTCCGGCGCAGATGACGTGCGGTTTGTGTTCGAGCTTCTGCGTCTCCAACCACGTGTCGAAGCAGGCCACGTACCGGCCGGCGGCCGTGATACTGTCGCCCAGAAAAACCATTCGTCGAGACTGGTTCAAGAGGACTTGCCGTGAAGGCTCCTCCGCGTGCAACGGGGGTGAGGCGAACAGGCAAACCATGAGTGAAATTCGACGGATGCAGTTCATAACCTTGTCTCCTTAGTTCGCCGGTTGCCGATCAATTTGGACTGCGGCGATTCATCGCCGCTTTGTTTTCTCGCGTGGTCGGAATTGTGGAAAGACTCCGCCGCGCGGTGCTGTCTAAAACAAACCGGCCAAGCCAGACAACTGCACTTTCTGACAACGGGCGGTGTGATTGTGGTCTGTTGAAGAGTGTGGCTCTCCGGGGAGAGTTCGGGTTGTCTGACGACCTGAACCGGGACCGATGGAGAAGCCCGGATGGCAGTCTATCGCACGCCGAAGGAATGGACAGAGTATGTGGAATGGCTCGCGGCGGCGTTGGACGGGCGGTCGCGTTGGCGGCTGCTGTTTC